>CAYWDY010000311.1:0-3036 GCA_964455985.1 uncultured Flavobacteriales bacterium | reverse complement strand
CGGGTTCGTTTACAGTAATTGAAGTTGTACCCGTGCAGCCGTTCGCATCGGTTACTGTATAGGAGTAAGTACCAGCTGATACCGTATAGGTGCCAGTTCCTGCATAGGTAGAGGTTCCTCCTGAAGCTGAAACCGAAACATCTGAAGTTCCACCGTTGCAGAGGGCTGGCGATGTAACCGTAGCAGATGCAGTAACCACTGAGGGCTCGGTTATGGTGCCTGAAGCAATCGCCGAACAACTGTTGGCATCCGTGACGGTGTACGAGTAATTGCCAGCGCTGACGGTAAATGTTCCTTCCCCGGAATACGGAGAGGTTCCTCCGGAAGCGGTTACCGTGACAGAAGTCGTTCCTCCGTTACATGCAATACTGCCCGTAGAAGCAGCAGCGGTTGGCGGAACATAAACCGTGAAATCTGTGGCACGACGACACCCTGGAATATTCGAACATTCCATGTAGAAGGTGGTGGTGCCCGGCGTGTTGGTGTTAACTAAACCACTACCCGTGACACCGACAGGATTGAAACTGATACCGGAACCGATCGAGCTTCCACCCGATGAAGCGGTGAACCAATTCATGACACCAGGGATGGTGTAAGTGACGGTAATGCGCATGTAATCCACGTTGGGAGTGCGGTTATTGGTTGTACTTCCGTTAACCGCAGAAAGTACGGCCCCAAACGTTGAGTTGTTGATATCAGCAGCTGTCCATGTCGTCCCCCACAAGTCGGTCGGACCGCCATACGTGGCCGTAGCCAACACATTGTTATTAGACCAATCCACACCCGTGATTGCTTTATTGGTAGTTTGTACTACACCTGCCTTGACAAGGCTGACCCGGTTATCCCTGATGTAAGGAGAAGAAGTTCCACTTGAAGATCGGTTGATGACGAGTGTAATACCGTTGATGACCGCTTGCGACGGAATGCTAAATCCGTAATTGATGGCTCGCAGATAGTTGGTGGAAGCACTTGTTCCAACAGCCATACCTCCTGCGTAGGGGGAACCCGCCGTAGTTACATTACCTGTGTTTGTCCAGGCTACCGTACCAACACCCGTCAGGTTACTGCCCGTTCCGACTTCTCTCGGACCACTTGTGAGGCCCGTAATGTCTGAGCAAACGGAGGTGGCGGAAAGTTGCCCGCTTGCACCCGGACAGACGGAAACACCTTGTGATGTAGGCGTAATGACTACGGTAACAGCGGCGCTGCCTTCGGTCCCCCAACAGCCGGCTGCCGACATTGCGTTGAAATAATAGGTTCCGTTAACGGCCAGAGTTTGTGCTGAGGAAGGTGTTGCTGTTGAAGTTCCACCCGCGACCGTGCCTTGGTAGTAGATGGTCCCTCCTACCCCACCGCTGGCGGTCAAATAAGCCTGATCGCATACTGTTCCGCCACCGGTTACAGTAACCGGCGTAGGAAGCGGATTAACAGTAGTAGTAATATTGTTGGATGTGGCAGGAGATCCCTGAACACACGTTTGTGTAGAGGTCATGACCAAGGACACCATATCGTTGTCCGCGAGTGCAGTCGTCGTGTAGATTGCACTGTTTAGTCCAACATTTGTTCCATTGAGTTTCCACTGATAAGAAGGAGTACCGCCATTGACAGGTGTCGCCGTGAAAGTAACACTGGTTCCGGAACATATGGTATTATCTACATCATTGGAAGCGATGGTCACACTGGCTGTGGACTGTAAGGTGATTGTAGTAGCAGTCGAATTGGTAGCGGACACGGCCGTACAGCTGTTTGAATTTGTATAATTTACTGAAATAGTCTTACTGCCTGCTGTCAACCACTGTAATGTCACTGTGTTATCTGTTGAACCAAGTCCACCCGAGGAAATGCTATAGTCAGTATTCAAGACTCCAGGCACAGTCCATGTATAATTAGACTGACCGGACTGAGTAGTATAGGTAACGTTGGAGGCTGAACATGCAGAAGCTCCTGGCTGAGCGGTGAAGGTAACTGTCGGCAAGGCATTCACAGTAGCATTGATTGCCGTTCGAGTAGTTGAAATACAACCTGTGGTAATATTTCGAGATTGAGCATAATATGTAGTCGTTGTAGAAATGCTGGGGGTATTATAGGTGGTATTACCAGAAAGCAATAATGTACCGCCCGTTGTGGCTGAATACCAATCGACCGATTCTCCTGCTCCAGCAGTGGCTGTAAGGGTAACCGCACCTGTTCCACATCGCGAACCGCTGGAACCTGTAGGAGCAACGGGGTTGGTATTTACTGTGGTTGTGATTGAATTGGATGTAGCTGGAGTACCCGTGGCACATGTTGCATTTGATGTCATGACCACCGAAACCACATCGTTGTTAGCTAAACCAGTAGTGGTGTACGTAGCACTATTGGTTCCAACATTTGTTCCGTTTAACTTCCACTGGTAAGATGGTGTACCGCCGTTCGCTGGTGTAGCTGTAAACGTTACACTACTTCCGGAACAAATGGAATTGTTTACATCACTGGATGCTATACTTACACTGGCGCTCACTGAAGGATTCACCGTCAATGTCTTGGAGGCTGTGGAGATACCACATGACCCACCAGAAGTAGTCAACGTAAGGGTTACTGTGCCTGAATAATTAGAAGGTGGCGTATACGTTGCATTCAATGTCGTCGCCCCCGGAGAAAAAGTACCACCTACTCCACCATCCGACCAAGCACCACCTGTAGCCGAACCACCCACACTACCACCTAGCGCAGCCGAGGTCCCACCTTGACAAATGGCTGTCAGGGAACTACCTGCATTGGCAAAGACGCAGGGCCTCAAAGCGAGCATATACCCTCCCATGATACGGGGATTGGTATTGGGGTCACATCGCAGTCCTCCTAATCCAGTGGTACCCGGAGAAGCCAACAATCCCCAAGCTGCACCAACGGCGCAAGAATTATTTATGGCATTGTGCCCAATGTCGTACAACTCTATTAGTGGAGATGGCGAGGTCACCGACCAGTTGGAAAAATTGGCCGATAAGGTGGAAGTAATCCTGGAGCAGTTACCGAACAATATGACTGCCGCACCCGGGG
>CAYWDY010000310.1:0-3056 GCA_964455985.1 uncultured Flavobacteriales bacterium | reverse complement strand
TTGCGAAAGCCGAAAGGTTGTCCGGTAATGCGTTATCTTGGTGTCCGAATGAATCCCACTGCTTTTACAGATGCTTCGTTCCTGTGGTTAGTAGCCGCCGGGCTGCTGTTGGCTTCTGCCTTGACTTTATTCCAGCGGGGTGATGCTCGGTGGTCGGTGCGGTTGTTAGTATTGGGTTCTGCGGCACTGGGGGTTTTTGTGTCCACACTGGATCCGTTCTTGGTGTTATGGGATGAACAATACCATGCCCTGGTCGCCCGTCACCTGATGGGTCATCCTTTAAGGCCGATGCTGTATGATCAACCGCTGCTGGCTTATGATTACAGAAGCTGGACTTCAAATCATATATGGCTACATAAACCGCCGCTGTTCCTATGGCAAATCGCTATCAGCCTGAAGTGTTTTGGCGTCTCCACATTATCTGTGCGAATCCCGGACATCCTCATGCACGCGGGGGCTACATGGATGGTTTTCCGTATCGGAAAGATATGCGTAAACGAGCGGACCGGTTTTTACGGTGCGCTTTTCTTTGCCTGCTCGTACCACTTACTCGAATTGGGGGCCGGCAAATTCGCTACCGACCACAACGACACTGCTTTTCTGTTTTATGTAACGGCTTCGTTCTGGTCGTGGTTTGAATACAAGCATACCGGAAGTCGTAGGTGGATCTGGCTTACTGGTCTTTTTTCTGGATGTGCCGTTTTGGTGAAGTGGTTGGTGGGACTACTCGTATTCGCAGCTTGGGCATGGGTGTTGGTTTTCGCATCAACGACCAGGGATTCCCGGAGGCAAGAAATAAATGCGTTGCTGCTCGCAGCCCTGGTAGTGCTGCTGGTTTTTGTGCCGTGGAACGTTTTCATTCACCTAAACTATCCGGTCGAGGCTTCTTATGAAATGCAGTTGACCACGGCTCATTTCTTTACACCGATCGAGAACCACGGCGGAGGACTTGGGTTTCATATCAATGCCCTTCGCGATTTGTACGGAGCCGGACAGGCTATTCCTTTCTTGCTGCTGGCAGGACTTGTGGTTATGTTGCGATCAACCCAAAAAGTTTACCGCATCGCCATCACTGCGGCTATTCTCTGCACGTATTTGTTTTACACCGCAGCGGCGACAAAAATGACATCGTTCGGTATCATTGTTTCTCCATTCCTTTTTTTAGGCATCGGTGCATTACTCGATAAAGCCCTTGTTGGTATGGCCAGTAAAATACAAGCCCGCTCCTTGGTGAACGCTTTTTCGTTTTTACTAGTATTGGCATCGGCGTACTTGTTTTTCAACTTGAAAAAAATCGAACGCTATCATACGGATGCTCGACCCGATGACAACATGAATCGAGCGGCTGACCTCGAGCAAATGAAAATGATCAAGTGGTTGAACGAACTCGGTGTGGATAAAAACTCAGTAGTGTTTCATGCTGCCGTCCGTAAAAACGGCCATATACCGGTGATGTTTTATACCGATTGTATCGCCTATGATTTTATACCAACCCCCGAACAACTCGCCACCGTACAGCGTAAATCATTCCGGGCGTTTGTCTGGGACGATGGAAACCTGCCGGATTTTCTGATGAACGATTCTTCGGTCGTTCGTGTGAAGCTGTAAATTATTTCTTCAGCGCTTGACGATTTTCTCCCGGAGTGTTTCTTCTCCGTTGGAGATTTCGAGAATATAGGATCCCGGGGGAATATCACCTATGTCAATGGCTGTGGGTGATTTTTCCAATACAGATGCACGAACAACTCTTCCGTTGGTATCCAACAGCCGGTAGCTTGGCTCTATAGAAGTCATTACCCACTCGATGATCAGTTCATCGCTGACAGGGTTCGGATACGTTATCCACTTCGACGGATTAAGAACCGATACGGATGACGTCTGACACGAATGAGCAGCATCGAAAAGTGTTTGCAGCGAATCGATGGGTTCAATTCCTGCACCACCAGGGGTTTTCACCTTGACAAGAAGCGAGGGCGATCCATAGGTGTCTGTGGGTTGAGCCACTTTCAAGAAGGCGAAAAGAGAGGAGGAATTATTGGAAGTGCAACGCGTATCTGCTCCAACCACCTTAGCCCCTTGCAAGGCGGCCATCAACTTACATGCCAGGTCTCCGGGCTCATTCAAAAACCGCGACTCAATGGAATCGAGGATGGATTGACCCAGCAAAATGTTGCCTTGAATGCAATAGTTTGGTCCAGCGATGTGGTTTTTATAATTCAACGTCGATGTACCGGTATAACCGGCGGTTTGAGAAGAGCCGTTAACAAAAGCAGCAATTCCGTATTGCCGAATGGCCGGATTTCCGGTGACATCATTAGCGGTCAACCAGCCGATGACCTGCTGCGGAGTATCGCCAGCAAGTAAACGTATCCGTGCATTGTTCTGGTTGGTGGTGTCGTAACTCGCTTGGGTGTTGATCGCCCCTTGGCCGGGAAGAAGATCGCCCAAGAAATCGATGGGGTAATTCGGGAAGAACAACAACAGATCCACGCAGGAAGCACCGGCGCTTCCAACCTCTCCGGTCACTGAATCGATGGCGACAATGGAAAAGGTGTCTTGGGAATAGCTGTTCTTGGTAGTTGTAACCCATAGGAGGAAAAAGAGAACTAGTGCTTTTTTCATGGCCCTAAAATAGGCGGTAATCCTTTCGTAAACAACGGTTTCCGGGATACCAAAAAAGCTGTTTCGGTCTCGACGTATCGCAGGAAAAGCTTGTTCGGCTTCGGTTTCTCCGGATGTGTTTCTTGAAAAAGTATCTTCGCAACAAATTCAACGATATGCGAGGGTTTTTCTTGGCGCTGCTGGCGCTCCTTTCTTTCTCCTTCATTTCATTCGGCAATAGTCAGAAATGGTACTTGCAATGGGGATGGAACCGCGAAGCGTATACGCGTAGCACGATACATTTTGTGAACGAGGGTCAGTACGATTTTTACTGGAAAAAGGTGAGCGCAAAGGATAAGCCCGACTTTCAGGCCATTCTTACCAAAAACGTAACCATTCCTCAGTTCAGCTTCCGAATCGGGTATGAGATTTCTCCTGACTGGTACCTCGAGTTG
>CAYWDY010000309.1:0-3059 GCA_964455985.1 uncultured Flavobacteriales bacterium | reverse complement strand
CAAATCCGCGAAAAAGCAGGAAAGAACAGCTTTTTCGTTTACACCCTGGAACTGGTGATTCTCTACATCTTGGTCTTTGCCTCCTTCAGTGCACTGGCCCAGACACCGGGAAAAGCAGTCAATACGGCCGGAAAATTAGAGTTCACCAAACAGACGGCGGTCTTTAATTCCGGTAAGGTTTACCTGAACTGGGTGGTAAAGGCCAATTCATCGGACTGCATATATGTCATTGAACGCTCGCTCGACGGTACGGAATACGTTGGAGCTCTTGTATAGCTGGGTGGATGCCAATCCGCTCAAAGGAACGGTACAGTACCGAATCAAACAGATCAACGACCAAGGTGAATTAGTGGCTCAAGCGGAACCAAGTGCGGTCGAAATGCCAGACAGCAATCCACTCTTCATCGACAAGAACCAGCGCATGGTTCAAGTCAAATAAGAACACACGCCTTGCTTGAAGGGCGGGATAAGCTCCGCCTAATCGAAGTTTTACTTGCAAAACCATCGGGGGATGAGAAATGCAAAAAAAATCGTACTGGGCATCCTGTGGATGCTCGGTGCCCGGACGGTAGGAGCGACTCCGGTTGCCTCGTTTACCGCCGATCAAACGAACGGATGTGCACCCTTCACGGTGCAGTTCACCAGCACAAGCGTAGGAGCGGCTACCTATTATTGGACGTTCGGCAACGGTAACTCCTCTACCCTGCCGAATCCTTCCAATACCTATACCACTCCCGGCCAATACACCGTTTCGCTGACAGTAACGGATGCTGCTGGCGCATCCCACTCGGTGACTCAGACGAATTACATCACCGTCGTCGATCTTCCTCACGCTTCTTTCTATACCAATTCTCAGGGCGCATGCCCCGATAACAATTCGTTCACCTTTTTCAATACGTCCACCGGTGCCTCCTCCTATACCTGGGACTTCGGTGACGGCACAGTATCCAACGATCCACAACCCACTCACAGCTACTCGCAATCGGGACAGTTTACGGTCATGTTGATTGCCACCAACGTATTCGGTTGTCAAGACATCGTAACCCGAAACCAATACATCTCCATTTATCCTAGACCGGACGCCGCGGTATCCGCGAATACTTCCATTGCGTGTGACACCAGTACGATCTTCCAATTCAGTAATAACTCTCCGAATATCACCTCCTACCTCTGGAATTTCGGAGACGGTACCACCTCGACGCAAGCCAATCCCTCTCACCAGTACACGCGCAACGGAACCTTCCAAGTAAGCCTGGTGCTCCAGAATTCATATGGCTGTTCCGATACTTCGAGCATCACGTTTCCCGTGCGAGTCGGAACAGGTTATTGGCCCGGACTTTCGATGGACAACGATACAGGTTGTGCCCCGATGATTGTCCATTTTAACAATCCAAACATAAACATCGCCAGCTGTCAGTGGACTTTTGGCGATGGAACCTCATCTACGCTGGTAACTCCCGACCATACGTATGCCAATCCGGGGTACTATACGGTGAATGTGAATATTCAAACCGTAGACGGTTGCACGGTGACCTCTTCTGCTCACGTCCTGGTACTTGCCCAGCCTGTAGTTTCATTTACTCATTCCAATACGACAGGATGCGCCCCGTTGTCCGTGTCGTTCACCAATACCTCGCAGAACTTTGACAGTTGCCGATGGCTTTTCGGTGACGGAAGCTCATCCTACCTTGTCAATCCTACACACACATACAACAACAGTGGAACGTTTGATGTAACGCTTCAGTGTTGGAATACCGGCGGTTGTTCCAAAGCGATCATTGCCCAAGGAATGGTCAATGTCACCATGACACAGGCGGCCTTTACGGCTGACTTTCGAATGGGATGTCCCCCGTTGGATGTTCAATTCACGGCCTTGACGACAAATCCCAATCTCACCTACCGGTGGGACTTCGGAGATGGTACCACTTCGACTCAACAAGATCCGTCACATACGTATACCACCACAGGCGCTTTCAATGTATCCCTTATCGTTTCAGACCCGATAGGATGCACGGATACGTTGACGCGAAACGCCTATGTACAGACTATCAATCCCACCGCAGCCTATACGCCGCCCCCGACCACGATCGGCTGCGCACCGCTGACGACACAATTCACCGATGCTACCTTGGGGGCCGTATCATGGTTGTGGAATTTCGGAGACGGAACCACCTCGACGTTACAAAACCCGGTACACTCCTACACGACGCCGGGACTCTACACGGTATCACTCACCACAACGTCTGCGGGCGGAGGATGTGTCCAGACGATCCCCAACTTCAGCTCGTTTGATGTACGGGGAGGATATGCCGGTTTTTCCACTACGACAACCACTTGCCCTCCATTCATCGCCACGTTTACGGACACCAGTATGAATGCGGTGAGTTGGTTTTGGGACTTCGGCGATGGATCTACCTCAACCGATCAACATCCACAACACACCTTTGCCGTTGGCAATTACCATAGTGTAAGCCTTAGCATCACGACAGCAGACGGATGCACCTATTCCACGATGCAGAACAACGGCGTCTACTTTTCACCCTTTGCCGCTAATTTCTGGGGCATGCCTTTGGATACGGTTTATCCAATCGATGTACAGTTTCACGCCAATTCCATTGGAGCTACAGGATGGCTGTGGGACTTCGGAGACGGCGGTACCTCCACCGACGAAAATCCGCTTCACACTTTTTACAGCGACTCCACCAATCCGGTCAGCTTGACCATTTATAACGATCTGTGCACCCTGACGTACGTAAACACGGCTGTCATTACCGGAGAGCCTGATACCACTCCCGTCGAGATCGGAGATCCCGGCATTCCGGAAGTTCAGCGGGGATGTGCTCCGTTATATGTTTCTTTTACGCAGGATTACCACATCGAAGATGCCATGTCCTTTCATTGGGACTTTGGTGACGGCGAGACATCCAGTCAGGAATTCCCCAGTCACACCTATCTCCACCCCGGCGTCTATTCCGTTTTTCTGGAAATCACCGACAGCTCTAATCGAATCATAGAAGTCCATCTGGACAGCATTGTCCGGGTTTCCGGGCCGACAGCAG
>CAYWDY010000308.1:2062-3065 GCA_964455985.1 uncultured Flavobacteriales bacterium | reverse complement strand
ATTAATCTTTAAGGTTAAACATTTTTTTTACTTTATTATAATCTCTGAAATCGTTAGGATTAATTTTTCCTGGTGTGCAATTGATAACAACTGCTTTAAAATCCTTTGTAACATTATTTACTGCCCATGGAGAACTATTAACGTTATCTCCTCGAAGCGTTTCAACTGTTATCACTTCCGAAATTTCATCGCAAGTTGCAATATAATTTACTGGAACATATCCCGGATTATTTGCATAATAGGGTAACATCACCCAATCATAAAACCCTCTATCTAAATAAACAAATGTCACTTTACCATACATACTATTGTCTGGCATATTATAAACAGCAGCATTTGTACTAACTCCATATGTTAATGAGAAATTGTAAGACTTTGCAGTAATACCATTCAATCCATTATTTAAATCATTTTGAGTTGCGTAGTTACCAACTGGTTGATAATTATCTTCATCTTTTTTGCAAGATGCGAGTATAAGGAATGGTAGTAATAATAAATAATGTGTTTTCATATTTTTTCTATTGTGAGGGTTATAGAAATGTCCATTTATTAATTCCTGGTCGAACTTTAAATTTTGAAAATGCTTTTTTACTCCAACAATCTTTTTTATCAGCAAATTTTATTTTAAAGGGCCTTTCAGCATCAACACAAAAATTAGCATCACCATTGCCCCACTCTTTTAATAACCCTTGTCTTCCTCTCAAATAAATAGTACCATAATAATTTCCAATATCGATAGTACTGTAATCATATGGTGGTATTTTATACCAACCTTCTGTAGTCCAACATTGATCTGCTTTATCATAATAAGCATAGCAGGCATACATGTCATTACCCGAATTATTATAAAACTCTATTTTAGTTTGAGAATATGCTATTGGAGAAAAGAGACAAAAAATAATAATCAATAATGATTTATAATTATTTTTCATTTTAGTAAAGCATTATTGTTTTACAGCCATTAGATGTTATTGTAACAGTCCCAGACCATGTTTTTGTCCCT
>CAYWDY010000308.1:0-2052 GCA_964455985.1 uncultured Flavobacteriales bacterium | reverse complement strand
GGCATACATGTCATTACCCGAATTATTATAAAACTCTATTTTAGTTTGAGAATAAATTAAATTAGAGAATAGGCAAAATATAATGAGTAAAAGTGTTTTCATTTTATAGGACGCATTTAATTAGTTCCTGAATATCATCTTGATTTTTCTTCTTTATATCGTTATCGATATACACTTCTTTACCATTAGCCTCGTTTCTGTAAAAGCGAATACTTTTAACTTTAGATTTAAATAATTTATCTATTTCGGATTTAGCAATCGGGTAACTAACCTTTGTTAAGAAACATTCATAAACAGGAGGCACTCCAATAACAGTCTTTTTTGTTCCTAGAATATTATCAGCTGAAAATAGATTAATCACCTCCCCATTTTCTAAAAGAAATATCAATTTTTGATTTTGTGAAATATTAAATGGGTCAAAATTTGAATAACTACTCAAAACATAATCGAAAATAAAATAAAAAGAGGTATCGATTTTTTGAACACTAAAATCACCAACTGTATAAAATGTTGCAATTACTTTTTCTGATTTTGTCAATTTATTATATTGACCAGTAAACTTATCAATTTCGTTAATTTTATATTTACAGTTTTGAGCAGATAAATTATTTAAACTCAGTATAAATATAAATAATGCAATATAAAGTTTTTTCATACTAGTATAACATTATTGTCTGACATCCATTTGATGTAATAGTGACAGTACCATTCCATTCTAATGTCCCTGGCGATTGCTCTTCCGCATGATAAGAATATGTGCCTGGCTCAACTGTAAATGTGACACATCCACTTGCGCCACAATTAGGAGTTGAAGAATAATCAGCAGTAATTGTTCCCACTGGAACTCCTTCTATAAAAACATCTACTGGATCTAGTCCACTTGCATCTAAATTCCAAAATGTTACTCTACCATTATACTTACAACTTCCATCATCCTCATCAGCATTCGCATTATAATTTAATGAGTTTGGATCTGTACAACCTCGAACTACATCTTTACTACATGATGAAAACATTAAAGTGGAGATTAGTAATAAAAGACCTACTAAATAAGATTTAAAATTCATTTTTATTTATTTAAAAATTCTCCCTACTCATACGCTTTTCGGTTTCCGCGGGCTTTTAGTATTATTATTTAAATACCTGCTTGCCACTACAAACCTATAAAACAGGAATATTATTTCCTAATTTTATGTTATTATTTTCTTTTAATGCAATATTTTTCTTTATTTAAAGATATATTGTTCGTTTATAGATAGCTGATATTCAAAGGGCTATACTTAAATTTGAACAATGAAACAGGTGCACTTAGGTAAGTTAATTGAGCGTAAATTCAATGAGAGCGGTTTAACGAAAAAGGCCTTTGCCGATAAAATAGGATATAGTCAACGTCATTTATATACAATTTTCGAGAAAGAGTCTATTGATACCGCCCTTTTAGCCAAAATAGGCAATACCCTACATCACGATTTTTTTGAATCTTTTCTTCCTACTTCTAAGAAAAATACTTCCGTAGAAGAATCTAATTCTAATTACGGCGCAACAAATATTCGTCTTAAACTGGAAATTCTAATTGAAGGTAAGTTTAACAAGAAAGAAATTTTGAGTGCTGTAAAGGAAGAGTTGGACAGAATAATTTAATTTGCTCGCGAAGTCTCGCGATGAGGTGATGGGCTAATTTGCCAATCGAAAAAAATAATTTAACAGCATTTAGTTTTAACTGAATGCTGTTTTACATTTAAAACAAATCGAAATTTAAACAGCATCGGGATTAATCCCGATGCTAAAAATAGTGAGATATGATTCCAAAATTGATTAAAAAAAACAGCGATGGGTTTAAACCCATCGCTGTATCAGATTAAATGGTTACCATCTACAGATGGCCCAATTAATTGGCACCCACATTTAATAAATTGTTCTTGAGAACTTAGAATTTATCGATTACTTATCAAAAAGGGCAACCTGAATAATCAGATTGCCCTTTCTTAAATTTTTACCTAGCGGGGAATTACCACCATCCAATAACATTATATGTAGTGGTAATACTCTTTG
>CAYWDY010000307.1:0-3070 GCA_964455985.1 uncultured Flavobacteriales bacterium | reverse complement strand
CTGTATCCAATCGTATCTTTCACAGAAGCAAAAGATGGCTAGTGACAAGAATGCTGAAGCCGGCCGTAAATTCTTAGAAGAGACCAAGAAAAAGCCTGGTGTAGTCACTACGGCCAGCGGACTCGAATACGAAGTCATTAAGAAAGGTTCTGGCCCTATGCCTACGGCTACAGATACCGTCGTCACCCATTACCACGGCACCCTCATCGATGGTACCGTATTCGACAGTTCGGTCGATCGTGGTCAGCCGGCTGAGTTCCCCGTAGGTGCTGTCATTAAAGGTTGGACGGAAGCCCTTCAGCTGATGCCTGTCGGTTCTAAATACCGCCTGTATGTTCCATCCGATCTGGCCTATGGCGAGCGTGGAGCAGGAGGGAAGATTGGTCCTAACACTACCTTGATTTTCGACGTGGAACTGATCGAAATCAAAGGCAAAAAGTAACCGGTTTTCGAGTAATATCGGGAGGTCGTCTGTATAAGACGACCTCTTTTTTTGCCGTTTATTATGGATTCACCGTTGATGCCTAGCTTGGAATCCCCCTTTAAAGACATTTTAATGAATTGTAATTCAATATATTGAGTTAATAATGCAGAAAGTCATGCATTGTTTAGTACTATGTTATACAAGGTATTATATTTTTATAATTACTTTTGATCCGTAAATCCAAGGCATGTCATCAACCCTCGAAAATACCAAGGCTCAACTGCGAAAGGGCGTCCTGGAATACTGCATCCTTTCCATTCTGTCGAAAGAGGAGGTTTACGCCTCTGATATTCTGGAGCGACTCAAAGTAGCCCGCCTGCTGGTGGTAGAAGGAACGATTTATCCGTTACTCACGCGCTTGAAAAATGCCGGCTTGCTCCAGTACCGATGGGAGGAAAGCAAAAGCGGACCGCCCCGTAAATACTACTCTCTGACCGATTCAGGAAGAGCGTTTCTCCAAGAGCTGGATAGTACCTGGACTGAACTGGTCCAAGCCGTTCACAACACCACTCACTCAATTCCCAAATCATGAATAAGACCGTCACCGCCAACATTGGTGGATTCGTATTCCACCTCGATGAAACAGCCTACGAGCAATTCCAAAAGTATCTCAAGGGCATTCGCTCATCCCTGACCGGAACTGAAGGGGTTGATGAGATTATGCAGGATATCGAATCTCGGATAGCGGAAATGCTCCGGGAACGCATCAGTGATCCCTTGCAAGTGGTCAGTCTTGAAGATGTTCATCACATCATGCAAGCTATGGGACAGCCTGAGGAATTCGGAAACGGCGAAGTCAAGGAGACGACGTCCCCCTTATCCCGCAAACTGTTCCGTGATCCTGACGATAAGTTACTGGGCGGCGTTTGTTCAGGTATCGGCGCTTATTTCAATGTGGACGCGGTATGGATCCGGTTGTTCTTCGCCTTCCTACTGTTCGGTCTCGGAACCGGCATTTTATTCTATATACTCCTATGGATTATCCTTCCGGAAGCCAAGACGACCGCCGATAAATTGCGGATGCGCGGTGATCCGGTTACTATCTCCAACATCGAAAAGAATGTACGCGAAGAAATGGACCACATTAAAGTCCGCGCTGAAGAATATACGCGATCCGGAAAGTTCACCAATCTAATTCGTCGTTTTCTGAATGGTGTTGTCGATGTGATGGCCGGTTTGATTCGACTTATTACCAAAATAGCTGCTGCCATTTTTCTGCTCCTCGGTTTGTTCGTGTCCTTCGTACTCTTCGCACTGCTCTTTGCTATGCCTTTCCAGATTGAAGGGGTTTCTGATATCCCCGTCGTAGTCACGTCTGTTTTCAGTGAACCCCGGATGTTCCAATTCTCAGCTGCCGCCCTCTTTCTGGCTATCGGGATTCCATTCATCGCCTTGGCCGCTCTGGGAGCCAGAATGCTGTTCAACCTCAAGATTTCGCGAGGTGTATCCATGACCGTTTTGGTGATTTGGTTGCTTTCCATTGGGGCTTTGACGGTCTTAGGGATATTCACATTCAGACAATTCAGAGTCGAGGAGAACGTTCGTTCCGTGGTAACTTGGTCCAATCCTTCTAGGACTCTTACCCTTAAAGCTGATTCCTACGGTGAAGGGCATGATTCATCCGATGATGACGAAACAGTCCTGTTCAAACACGGTCCGGAACTGTGGGGTGATCAGGTGATGTTGAATGTCGTCCGTAGTCCAGACACCCTGTTTCATCTGGTACAGGAGAAAATCTCGAGAGGATCGGATCGATCGGACGCTGTTAAGAATGCAGAATCCATTCGTTATTCTATTTTGAACAGTGATTCAACGTTGGTGTTGGACCGCTTTTTCAAACTCGATGAGTCATCTCACTTCAGGAACCAACACTTGAAATTGACGCTTCAGATTCCGGAAGGCACTCGCGTTTTCCTGGACCGTTCTTTATCTGAAATGTTACACGATGTTAAAAACCTCCAAAACGTGTACGACCGCGACATGGTTGGTCGGACCTGGGAAATGAAAACCAACGAACTGGATTGCCTGGACTGTGACGGGTCAGAGCCACAGGTCGATAAACCTACCACATCTTCACAAATCATCATTGTCCAATAACCGTATATTTGACACGTTAAATCCGTCTGAACAAACTAAAACAAACCATACCATGAAACTCTTTCGCCTAGTATTCCTATCCCTTTTTATTCTTGGATCGTTTTATTCTCAAGCTCAAACCGTTGATGAAATCGTCGATTTGCACCTCAAGGCCATGGGGGGACAGGATAAATGGAAAAACGTCCAGTCCATCAAGATGAAAGGAAGTCTCGATATCGGCCCTCAAATGAAAGCTCCGTTCACGATGTATTTCAAGGACCGTAAGAAAATGCGTTTCGAGTTGGAATTCCAGGGCATGACGATGATTCAGGCCTTCGATGGTGACAGCGGCTGGTCCGTAGTACCGTTCTCCGGAAAGACAGATCCAGAACGGATGTCTGAAGAGGAAGTCAAAGGCGTTAAAGACCAATCCGATTTCACCCCCGATTTGTTCGATTACAAAGTGAAAGGTAGTGTGGTTGAATTCCTGGGTAAGGAGGACATGGAAGG
>CAYWDY010000306.1:0-3114 GCA_964455985.1 uncultured Flavobacteriales bacterium | reverse complement strand
GCAGCCGGGCTGCTCGAGTAAGGCCTTCACGGTCTCCTTGTTCATCGCAACACCAATCCTTGAACCGGGTGGTGAGTTCTCCCGGTAACGCCGGATCATAGCTGCGGCGTCCTCCCAAGAGATATCGTGATCGTTGGAACTCATCGTTGAATACTTTGCAGTTTCAACGAATATAAACCGATTAGCTATTCGTCTGTATGCTTTGTTTTCAGCGCTAGAAACAGGTTTGACGAATCGCTTTTGTAACCCACACGCTATCAAAGAGGAAGATTCACATGGTCCGATTTCATAGTCAGAAAATTGCGTAGAACTACGACATGGAATCGCAGTAGTATCAGTTCAAGTAAAAACGGAATAAGAGGTTGGTCTCTGTCGCCAGACTGGAAGCGGTGTTGGTAGGGGAGGTGTCCCCCGTTGACTCATCTTTCGTTTTAAAATCGTCCACCATATACACCGGTGCAAATTCTGCTCCAACGGAAAACCATTTGGCCAGGAAATATTCGCCACCGAAAACGAGCGAATAAATTTGGATGCTCTCCTTGTCGGTGCTTTTGGATCCGCCGTTGCCGGCATAGTTGAAGTACTCGTCATTCACTTGGCTCCATCCATACCGGAAGCCGGTCGTGAATTTCGCGTACTCGATGGTTTTGATCAAGTGAACACCAAGCACACCGGTGATGGCGTTGTCTTTTAATTTGTCAGTGGCTCCGTCCATTTCCTCTTCGCGGTTGTAACCTCCGATTTGAAGTTCAGCCCGGAATTCAGGGACGACATCGTATTGAAAAATGAAACGGCTGGGCGGGATGTTCGCCAACGTCAAATCGCTGGATTGAAAGAGGGAGGATCGGACACCCATGGCGAAATGTCTTTCGGGTAAAGCGTCCGTGGCTTGGGCCATGGATACAGAGTGAATCAGTACCAATAAGAGGGATAAGGCGAGTACGTTTTTCATAAGTATGGGGTTTTATGCGAAACTACCTCTCTACTGGTCCCGACTCCACGACAGGAATCAGGGTGGGGCACGACAATGGTCATGACGCTCGAAAACTCTTCGATTTACTCCTTTCCCGTTTTAGCCTCGGATTTCATTTGTTTGTCTCATTCAATGGGGGTTACTACCTAAATAATAAATGTGGAATTTGCTTGTTCCTTAAGGCTGGATACAGAATTCGTTCAGCTTATTGTATTAGCTTGATCACTGAATGATACCCACGGTCAGCCCCTCTTCTCTCTCGCTCTTTGTCATGCGGGTGCTCGCCACGGTATTGATTTTCTTTTTCATTTCAGCTCCTCCGGTCAATGGACAAAACAGGAATGAGCCATCTCCCTCCGGATTTTACGGTGCCATGCATGACAAGGGCATGCCTGCAGGCGCGATCTCAACGCTACAAAAACAAAATCAAATCCTGCACGAGTCGGGCAGGAAATTGACCATCAGCTCTACCTTCAAAACGACGGCTGCCGGCAATCAAGTAAACGCGTGCGGAACCTGTCACGACATGGGTGCAGAGAACGGGTGGGACGTTTGGCAGGCAGAGGCCGGACAGAATTTTGATTCGGCCGGATTGTCGTTGACTAGTCTGGCCTCTCCGGTCGCCCCGCGATTCAACATCACGACGGGGCCGGGAGTCGATCCCCTGACGCCCGGACTGAATCCCGGTGATCCTCCTATCACGCTGGTGGCTCCTCCCGGATTTGGCAGCAGTTCCATTCAATTGGGTGAGCCCATGAATGACGGCAATGGCGGAGGTTGTTCGCAGTTCGGTGCTGCCGCCGGTTGTGTCGAGCGATTGACCTATTGCTTCACCGTAGGACTACTGGATACCAACTTTCTCTATGCGTATGCGTTCGTCATGGAAAATCCGGACACTTCGCATGCCTATGAGGATATGCCGTACGTGGAATTCATGATGTTGGATGCCAACGGAGATACATTGCCTTGTGCTCTTCAGCATTATGTGGCGAGTGTCGATTTGGCCGGACAATACACCTGCAACAGCGGACGATGGTGGGGCGGCGGTGGTGGCGGCGGCGGTGGAAACAACCAAGGATGGCCCACCTATAAACCTTGGACGGTAGTCGGCGTAAATCTGGCCTCGTATATCGGTCAAACGTTGACGGTGGTCATCACCAATTCGGACTGCACCCAAGGCGGACATTTCGCCCATTCCTATTGGGACTTCGCATGCGGCAATTCAGCTGCTGTGATCAAGCCCAATTGTTATACCAACGCCCCGGATACCCTCACGGCTCCTTCGCCACCGGATACCTTGAATGCCTATTCGTATGAATGGTATCAGAACGGAAGTGCCGCTATCATCGGAACCACTCAGACCATAACTCCTTATGCGCAGCCTGGGGATACCTTCACGGTGAAAGTGATATCGCAGACCGGATGCGATTGGTACGTGCGCTATGTTCCTCAACATTTTACGGTAACAGCAGATTTCGATTTTGTCACTCATTGCGGTTATGCTTCTTTTGCCGATGCCAGCTTTTCCCCGTCGACCGATGATCCGATCGGATTTTGGTCCTGGGATTTCGGTCCTGGCAATGCCAGAGATACGGCAGTTCCCAATCCGACGCCGGTTTACTTCCCGCCGGGCGATCACACGGTAACGCTTATCTCCGGAACCTATTCGCCCGGTTGTCGGGATACGGTGCAGTTTACGGTGAATGTGCCTCAGATTCCTCAGGCGCAATTCGTAGCTCCGACGATGTGTACGGGTGGTCAAGGCGTTTTCCTGAATACCTCCGTCCTGGATCCCGGAGATACGCTTCAATCTTACAGTTGGTCTTTCCCGGGAGGAACACCCTCCACGTCGTCGGCTACCGATCCCGTCGTGACGTACATGCTTCCGGATACGGCGATGGCTACCCTCATCGTCACTACGACCAACGGCTGTGCGGATACGGTGCGTAGGTCGGTTATCATCGCTTCGGGACCCATCGCTGCTTTTTCCGCTTCGCCGATGTGTCTGGGAGATTCCATTCAGATGTTTAATCAAACGACCATCGTTCCTGCGGATTCAGTGGTGAATTATTCGTGGTCTTTTCCCGGAGGCACTCCCGCCACATCCACCGCGTTCGATCCGTGGGTGAGCTTTGGAACAG
>CAYWDY010000305.1:2496-3135 GCA_964455985.1 uncultured Flavobacteriales bacterium | reverse complement strand
ATGAGTGGTGCAGGACTGGATTGCAAAACGGCGTCCACGGTTGGAGCATCCGTTGAACCGTGAAGGGTGACGAAACGTACGGCAGAGGAACCGGAGGAATTCTCAGTCACACCGGATTTTACCACCAATTGGAAGCCGGTATTTACGCCGTCAGGATTGGAGGCAAACGTCGCAGGGTCGATGACACCGCTGGCTACAGCGATATACGTTTGACCGGCTTGAAGTGTCACAGGAATCGAAACGAGCACGTCGTTTACAGAGGTGCTGGTTGAAGCAGCGATACCGATGTTTACTTGAACGCCGGCAGGTGCATTAATGAAAGGAGTGGCGGTGCGGAAATTGAAGTCATCCAGCAGCAGGGCAGCGTCCAAATAGACATCCACAGAGGCAGCAGCCGGGTCAGCACAATTGTGGACGACTTGAAGGCGTGCGTTGGTATTGGCAGGAAGTTCAATGACCGTTCCGTTGGGAAGGGCAGCAAAAACACCGAAAGCTGGGCCGCTTTGATTGATGGAAGGATTCAGGAAGCCGCTGGCGAAAACCACGGCTGCACCACCGCCGAGGGTGGACAAATCAGCCACGTAAGAAGCCACGACTTGAGAGTTGTCAGAACCGGGAGTGATGTTCAGGGTGTACGAA
>CAYWDY010000305.1:0-2486 GCA_964455985.1 uncultured Flavobacteriales bacterium | reverse complement strand
GCAGCAGGAACAGTAATATACGAAGTGATGTCACCATAGGCTGCATTATCTACCAGAACGGAAGCAGAACCCATGGGGACTACGTCAACCGTAGGTGCATCGGTAGAACCGTGCATGACCGCAAAGTCAACGTCCGTAGAGCCGCTGGAGGCGGAACGAATACCTGAGAAAATGCCAAGTTGGAAACCGGTGGAACGGCCGTCAGGATTAGCCGCGAAGCTTCCTGGGGAAAGTACGCCGGTGGCCATGGCGATGTAACGCTCGCCGGGGGTCAGGGAGAGTGAATAGGAGACTAAGGTGTCGGATACAGAAGAGCTTGTCTTCGGAGCGATTCCGACTTGAAGAGGAGCACCCGTAGGGAGTGAAAGAAAGGCAGTGGCATTGCGGAAGGCGAAATTGTCAAAGGCCAGTGTCGCTCCTACGTAAATGTCCACAGAGTCGGCAGCAGGGTCAGCGCAGTTGTGAATGATCTGTACTTCGGCATTTTGAGCTCTTGCTCGCGGTGACGAAGACAACACAAAAAGTGCTGTCAGACACGCAAAGAATGGTAAATGTTTCATAGTTTTTTGGTTTGATGGTTTAAATCCCAAACAGATACTCTATGTAAATGTTCAATTCATCGAATAAAAATAAATTTCATCTGAGCGGGTGAACTATTTGAGAATTGGAGTGTTATTCATTGCTTACTCTTTATCAGTCGACTTCTGAACGCCTTATCGTTGAACACCATTTTTCTTTTTTCCAGCGCCGATTTATTTATCCCGTAATGCTGGTTAATACACATTCACCTCTGGCCAAGAGACGCTGTATTTTACATATTCCTGCCTCACGGAATCATTCCTTTTTTCAACCTCTAAAGGGCTTTTTGGGCCTATTTAACTATATTTGTAACCTGATAACCCTTCATTCATTTTCCCTTGTCACTCATCAAATCCATATCCGGCATTCGTGGAACCATCGGCGGTAAGCCCGGTGATTCATTGACGCCGGTCGATATCGTCAAATTCACCGCTGCCTACGGAACCTGGGTCCTTAATCGACATTCTGACAAAAAACAGCGTTTATCCCTTGTGCTTGGACGAGATGCCCGCATCTCGGGGGAAATGGTTCAATCCTTAGTAGCGGGAACTTTGCAGGGATTAGGGATTGATGTGATTCATCTGGGACTGGCCACCACACCTACCGTCGAAATGGCGGTGACGGATCACAAAGCCGCCGGTGGGATTATCCTTACAGCAAGTCACAATCCCAAGCAATGGAATGCTCTTAAATTGTTAAACGAACGGGGTGAGTTCATCTCTGCCGATGATGGAGCAGAGGTTCTCCGATTAGCCGAAATGGATGCCTTTCATTTCGCCGATGTGAACAATTTGGGTTCTTCCCGTAATGACTTTGATTACTATAAAAAACATATCGAGCATATACTGGCTCTGCCCTTGGTGGACCGGGCCGCCATCGCCGCTAAAAATTTCCGCATTGTTATCGATTGCGTGAACTCAGTAGGCGGTCTAGTACTTCCGGAATTCCTTCGTGCGTTGGGCGTTCAGGATATCATCGAGCTATACTGTACGCCCGACGGACAATTTCCTCATAATCCAGAGCCACTACCTGAGCACCTCGGTGATATATCGAAAGAGGTCCGTAAACGGAATGCCCACTTGGGCATCGTCGTGGACCCCGATGTGGATCGACTGGCTTTGGTGTGCGAAGACGGTGAGATGTTTGGCGAAGAATACACGTTGGTGGCCGTTGCTGATTACGTATTGCGAAACACCTTAGGGAATACGGTTTCTAACCTCTCTTCGACGCGTGCTTTGCGCGATGTGACTGAAAAGGCAGGTGGACACTATTTCGCGGCTGCTGTCGGTGAGGTCAATGTGGTGAATGCCATGAAGGAACACCAAGCGGTAATTGGTGGGGAGGGCAATGGTGGAATCATTTACCCGGAATTGCACTACGGCAGAGACGCCTTGGTTGGAATCGCTTTGTTCCTCTCTCACTTGGCCAAGTCCGGCAAGAGCGTGTCTATGCTGCGGGCAACCTATCCGAATTACTATATCTCCAAGAATAAGATCGAGCTGACCCCTGAAATAGATGTCGACCAAGTACTAGAAGGAATCCGAGTTAAATACAATAAACAGCCGGTGAATACCATCGATGGGGTTAAAATTGAGTTCGATAAAGAATGGGTCCATCTTCGCAAGAGTAACACCGAACCGATCATCCGAATCTACGCTGAGTCGCAATCCCAAACCACGGCTGGAAACCTCGCTGAGAAAATCATCCGTGACATCAAGGATCTGATCAGTGCCTGAATACCAACCTCATGAAAATCTACCTCGATAACGCCGCTACTACGCCGATGGACCCAATGGTAGTCGACACCATGGTTACTTTTATGCGCCAGCATCACGGCAACCCATCGTCCATACATGCCTACGGTCGCGAGGTACGCGCTGCCTTGGAGAAGGCCCGTAAGACGGTAG
>CAYWDY010000304.1:0-3144 GCA_964455985.1 uncultured Flavobacteriales bacterium | reverse complement strand
GTGCCGATCAGCAACAGGTGGGACTCTGCAATGAGTCGCATGGAATAAATGATGGCGCCGACATCTACAATGGCTTTAGGCTGTTCCTGTCCATCTACAGACCACTCCGCGACCATTCGATCGCTGCCTCCCGAAAAAAAATACCCCGCACGAGGTGATCGTTCCAAGGAGTAAACGGGTCCTTCGTGACCGATGAGGGTAGCAAGGCGAGTGAATGGAATCATACTTGAATCGGAAACGGACGTAAAGTTACGGTGTAATACGTGTAGTTGGAGGTACGAATTCAATCATGCTTGAAACGAAAAGAAATCACTCGAAATTGACCTTCAACCCTTCGGAACAATTCCGGCAGATATCGATTTCTTTTCTCCCCTTAAGCAATGCGGTTCTGAAATTTCGGTAAGCATCATTTTTCCAAATGGCTTTTAGCGAATGTTCACGCAAGTTACCCAATGTATGTTGAGCGTCCTTATCGAAACAACAAGGGACCACGTTGCCGTCCCACGTGATTACGCAGGAGTGCCACATTTTCCAGCAATGGTTTTCCCAACTGCTTTTGATCTTCCAGGTTCCGTTTGACTGACGAACGTATCGCGCGAAGCGATCGTCTTGCGGAATCAACGGATGGCCCTGTTCGTAATCATACACCTGTGCCGTCTTGAAAACGATCTCATCGACTCCCATGTCATTCGCCAACTGACGGGCGTTCTCGATTTCGTGTTCGTTATGAGACACCACCAGAAATTGAAAAACCACATAAGGCGTAGCCGACTGAGCCTGACGGCGTGCTTCCAACAGCTTCTTGGTTCCCTCGAGCACCGTATTCAACCGTCCGCCGATGCGGTACTTTTCATACGTTTCCTGTGTCAAGCCGTCGAGGGAAATGATAAGCCGATCCAGCTGGGAGGCCACGGTATTCCGGGCATTTTCTTCGTTGAGATAGTGTGCATTAGTTGAAGTGGCCACGTATAATCCGGCTCGTTTAGCCATACCGACGAGCTCGAGGAATTTCGGGTGTAGATAAGGTTCCCCTTGAAAGTAGAGGGTCAAGTGAAACACATGTCCTTGGATCTGATCCATGATGGACTGAAAAAAAACAGGATCCATCATGCCAGTAGGCCGCGAAAACGAACGCAATCCGCTGGGGCATTCCGGACAACGCAGGTTACACGACGTTGTGGGCTCGATTGCGATGGCTGAAGGAAGGGCGTTGAGGACCGGCCTCCGTAACAAACGGGAAACCCAATACCCCATCATCAAGAGGAACCCGTTCCAGAGCCTGGATGGCGTCAGCGACTTTCGATAGTGCAACAATGGCATGATAAAGGGGATCCTTGAACAGACAAAGGTATGAGTATTAATTGGGACCGATTTTCCCAATTTGACTAAGACCCCCCGAAACAATGAGGGTGTTCCTCCGTACAATTTGGTCTCAATCGCCCGGTAACTGATTGACCCGTTAGGTACCTATGGCCTAATTTCGTACCCTGTAAAGACCGCTGCATGCGATCCCATTCTCTGACCTTTTTCCTTGCCCTGTTCTTCATCCAAAGCAGTGTCAACGCTCAAAACAACAATTGTTCGGGAGCCTCGACCTTGTGTGCCAACAGTACAGTCACCAGCAGTACATCGGGAGCTACAGCGGGTAGTGGCGATGTACTTGATTGCGGAGATAACACCGTCACCAACAACGTCTGGTTTACCCTCACAGCGACTTCCACAGGAACGGCAACCGTCACCGTAAACGATATCGGCAACTCGAACGGTCTGGCGATGGAAATCTTCACAGGAACCTGTGGCTCGCTGACCGGTATCGGACAATGCACGACGGGAACGCCTTCGACAGGCGGCACCATGTCGCTAACTTTTCCTACCACCGCAGGAACCACCTATTACGTGATGGTGGACGGACAGAGCGGAAACCAGGAGTCTTTCACCATCATTGCCACCTCTTCATCAAACTCTATCGTTGCCCGGCCATCTGCTGATTTCATCACGAATCCCTCCTTCGGTTGTGCACCGCTTACGACTCTCCTTGATAATACGTCTGTACTCTATGGAGGCAGCAACATCACCTACAGTTGGAGCCTTGACTCCTCTGCTTTTATTACCGGTTCGGGGTCAGATACCACCGTTACCTTCACTACGCCCGGAATACATACGGCCTCCCTCCGCGTGTGCAACGCCGAATGCGGTTGTAAAAGCATCCTGCAAGAGATCGTCGTACAGGAATTATCTCCCTCCATCAGCTTCGTTCCTCCGATTGCCTGCGTAGGCAGTCCAATCTCCTTCTTCGGTTCCGCTTCGGTTCTTCCTGATCCGCCCTATACAGATCCAAACGTGACGGATTGGACGTGGAATTTTGATGACCCGAATTCCGGTTCCAACAATATCGTGCAAGGTCAAAACGTCGACCACATCTTTGTCGGACCTCAAACGTTCTTCAACGTCACGCTGACTGTAGACGGCACGTGCGGACCTCAGACAACCAACCTGCTTATCGACCTGAATCCTCAGCCGGAAGTCACCATCTCCGCCAACTCACCGGTCTGCGAAGGCTCACCGGCCTTTCTGACCACCCAAGTGACCGGAGGAGCACCTGGATACTTCTTCGATTGGTCTGGATCGGGTAATATCATCTGTTCTTTCTGTCCGAATACTACCGTCGATGGTCTGACCGGCGGCAACAATTATGATTACATCGTGACGGTTACGGATAATCTGGGATGCACGGATTCCGATACTGCCACAGTAACGGTGAATCCGATTCCGGTCGTATCTACTCCGGCTTCCTTCACCGCATGCCGCGGAGAGATCGTTCAACTTTCCTCCACCATCGTCACCGGAAACGGCGGCTTCTCGTACGACTGGAGTCCGGGAACCGGACTCAACGACAGCACATCGGCAAATCCCTCGCTTGCCGTGGTTAGTGACCAGACCTACTGTGTTACAGTGACTGATGCTGCCGGATGCTCTTCCGCGCCGGCCTGTACCGATGTAACGCTCAGACCTCCGCCCGTAGTCGTTGCTTCCAATCCCAGTATTTGTTCGACCGATCCGAACCCGCAAACGTCATTCACCGTCAACGGGGCCGTAGCAGGATCAACCTACTCGTGGGGACGCTCTCCCAGTTAATCCCTGATC
>CAYWDY010000303.1:0-3153 GCA_964455985.1 uncultured Flavobacteriales bacterium | reverse complement strand
GGTATTTATACTCGCACGAACGAAGGCCCTTGAACTGTGCATGGAGCATATTTTCGATCAACCAATACCGGTTACGGGTTCCTTCAAAGGCTTTCCATCCGCGCTCCGGAAACCCTTGTGCACTGTTTACAATCGCCTGGGCTCTCAACCAAGAAGGTGTACCTCCTTCCAATGAGTAGCTGTCGTAATCAAAACCGACCACGACATAGCAATAGTAGGCGATCACGGCCATCAGGTTGGAAGTGATGTTACCCTCGTCGATATCAAGCACCTGATCTTGGATATACCGGAAGTTGAAATCGTTGTCTTGGTGATTGAATATCGGAGAGAAATAAGAACTGCGGTAAACCGGACGACGGGATTGAATCTGTATGCTGGCCTTGAACTCATCTACAGCTACTCGATCCGAGATGGTGATGGTCATGCTGCATTCGATCCGTTCCTGGTTGAGAAACTGATCGTTGGTCCATTTCCGGCTGTTGATGAAATCACGCAGGGCCACCTGCAAGGTGGAATAAATGGATCGATCGCTTTCGGTAGCCTTGGGTGCAAGAACGGTGACTTGACAATTCAATTCCTGCGCGGAGAGGCGACTGGACCCGAGCAGCGCAAGGATCAGGAAAAGTATGGTCCGGTATTTCCCGAAAGCATTCATGGTATCGGAATTATAAGGAAGAAACCAGCTTTTCTACAATCAAGCGGGCCACCTCTTTCTTGGGCAGTAAAGGTACGTCAAATCGGCTTCCATCAACGGAAAATACCGTCACCTTATTGGTATCCACACCGAAACCTGCCCCTGTTTCTCGCAAGGAATTGAGCACGATATGATCGAGATTTTTGCGTTTCAATTTATCCAGCGCATGAACTTCCTCCTGATCGGTTTCCAACGCAAATCCTACCAGAATCTGTCCGGGCTTTTTTTGCTGACCCATCTCGCTAAGAATATCCACCGTGGGTGTAAGTTGAATGGATAAAGGCTCTCCCTCTTTTTTCATTTTGGATACCACCGGATTTTCCGGAGTGTAATCGGCAACAGCTGCCGCCATGACTACAAGGTTAGCCGACGGAAATTCCCGCATCAACACTTGATGCATCTCCGAGGCCGTTTGCACATCGATCCTGGTGATGGCGGGATTGAATACTGATTCTTGAGAAGGTCCGGCCACGAGCGTCACGATGGCACCGGCTTGTGCGAACATTTCTGCCAAGGCGAATCCCATCTTGCCGCTGGAACGATTACCGATGAATCGAACCGGATCTATCGGTTCAAAGGTGGGTCCCGCACTGATCAACACCCGGGTATCTTTCAACGGCAAAGACGCCTGAAAATGGGATTCAATCCGGCGAAGGAGCTCTTCAGGCTCTTCCATCCTTCCTTCTCCGACCAAACCACTGGCGAGTTCACCCACCGTCGGTTGAATAACCCGAACCCCATACTGGAGCAACGAATGAATGTTATGCTGGGTAGATGGATGCTTCCACATATCCAGGTCCATGGCAGGTGCTACCATGACCGGACAACGCGCAGAAAGAAAGGTGGTCAGGAGAAGGTTGTCGGCATTACCTGAAACCATCTTCGACAGCGTCGTGGCCGAGAGCGGAGCAATAACGAACAGATCAGCCCAGAGGCCGAGCTCGACGTGGTTATGCCACGTTCCGTCTTCGGGCTTGAAGAAAGTCGAGTGAACCGGATGTCCAGAAAGCACAGAAAGGGTGAGCGGTGTGATGAAGTCACAGGCGGAAGGCGTCATGACCACGCGGACATCGGCACCAGCCTTGACCAAGGCACGCACCAATAAAGCCGATTTGTAGGCGGCGATGCTGCCGGTTACTCCGACCAGTATCTTTTTACCGTTCAACATGGATTAAAAAGAAAAAATCCAACACCGAGCGGCTTGGATTCTTTTCTGAATGGGATTGGAAATGAAGGATCAGTTTTCAGTAGAAGGACTACGGTGGTAGATCTTCTTCTCCTGGAATTCATGCAATGAAATCAAGGTAGGTTTGGGCAAACGCTCGTAATACTTTGAAATCTCGATTTGCTCGCGATTTTCAAAAACCTCGTCCAAGTTGTCACCGGAGGTGTTGAACTCCGATAATTTACCGTTCAGCTCTTCCTTCAGTTCAGAAGAAATCTGATTGGCACGCTTGGCGATAATGACCAAGGATTCGTAGATATTGCCGGTTTCCCGGTCAAAATCACTGAGGTTACGGGTCACCGTGGTGGTGGTTTCGGCTTTGTACGACATCGTTATCGAAATTGGGTCACGAAGATAGTAAAATTCTCAGTTGATTCCACTGCTTTGGGCAGATTTAGCCCTGTTTTCCAACGTCTCACGGATGGACTTAGCCATATCATCCGCCTCCTCTTTGTACTTGCTGGCTGGAAATGCAGCGCAAAATTCGCCATAAAACAGCAGGGCCTCAGCGTAACGAAGGTTTTTCTTGTCTTCAAAACTGTTTTCAGCCAGTCGGTATTCGGCTTTGAACTTCAGAAAAAGGGCTTCCTCCCGATGGGGAGAATTCGGAAAATCCGAAAGTAAATTACGGAAAGACGTGACCGCAGCCTTGTAGTACTCCATGTTGTAGTACATTTTGGCGTTTTCAAATCCCTTCATCTCCAGCTTGTTTTCCAGCTTATCCATCAACTGATTGCATTCGTCAATCTTTGAGCTGGTCGGGTACCGATCAGCAAACAACTGAAGCTGATTGATGGCTTTATAGGTACTGGTCTGGTCCAAGGAGTAATTGGGAGAATCTTGGTAATAACAATACGCCTGCATGAAGGCACATTCCTCGGCGCTTTCGCTGGTGGGGAACGTCCGCACGAAATTCTCGAAATCATAGGCAGCGGAGGTGAAATCCCCCACCTTGAAGTTGGTATAGGCGATGTAGTAATAGACCTTTTCCGCTTTCTTGGTCCCGCGATACACGGCCATGAGTTCCTCGAAAATGGGAAGAGCCTTGTAATAATCACCCTTGTTGTACAAGCGGACGGCCAAATCCATCTTGGCATCCAAATCACCACCTTTCATCACCCGGTTGTAGTCCGAGCAGGAGGTCAGGGTAATGGCGAGGAGGACAAACAGATAACGGAGCGTGCGCATGCGGTGGGCAAAGATAGGACTTTACCTCAATGTGAAAATCAATCTG
>CAYWDY010000302.1:0-3156 GCA_964455985.1 uncultured Flavobacteriales bacterium | reverse complement strand
CACGTGTGATCAATGCCGATGACCAGACTCGAATCGGCCACGATGATGGAACTGCTGGCCTGCGGATCGAAGGTGCAAGCCCGTTCGTAGGCCGCGAACTCGTCAATCGACTTTCGGAAAATGATGAGGCCCTTATATCCCCCGGCGACCATGACGTGGTTCCCTACGCTGTTCAACGGAGCGTACTCCGGTAAAGCTAACGGAATGTACACGTCAACCGCTACGTTGGGGATATCGGTATATGGATCTGACTTCTTACACGACAGGATCGCCAAGGCCAACCATAACATAACGGGAATCAAGCGTCTCATTGAACTTAACTTCTGATCTGTAGGTCCATTCCGCAAGAAGGGCAAGTACCGGGCCGGTCTTGGATCACTTCCGGATGCATGGGACACGTATAAATAGAACGGACACTATCCGGGGCAAGACTGTCAACGGACGATGGTTCGCGGTCAGTGGCACCGGCCGGACGATCGTGCGAACAAGCCGCCAGAGCCACCAGGGAAAGGAACACAACAATTCGAGGCAACATACGTTAAAGTTACTACTTTTAAACGGACCTTTCATGACTTCCCGCTTCCCCATGCTTAAACGCATTCTGCCACTTCTGCTGTTCTCCTTCTTGTCCCATTCCGCCATGTCTCAGACCATGGATCAGAATGCGAAATCCCCCAACCCCAGTCCGATCATGGGCGGTGATAGCAAACAGCAGAAAAAAGCCGATAAGAAGAAGGAAGCCCAGAAGAAAGAACTGGAAGACGCCATCAAAGAAGGTAAAAAGCAGCACCTTTCTCATCAGGAACGGGCCACCCGTCGGCGCATGCGTAAAAACAAGCACAAAGCCGACAAATGGAATACCCATTGATTCCCTGACGGTCTTATCCGATGGCCAACCGACTTTCTGCCTCAACCAGCCCATACCTGCTTCAGCATGCACATAATCCCGTGGATTGGTTTCCGTGGTGCGAGGAAGCGTGGGACAAAGCCCGTAATGAAAACAAGCTTGTACTGATTTCCATCGGTTATTCCGCCTGCCATTGGTGCCACGTGATGGAACGGGAATCTTTTGAGAATTCAGCCACTGCACAATTGATGAACGAGCGATATGTCTGTATCAAGGTGGACCGGGAGGAACGACCGGACATTGACCAAGTATATATGAGTGCCGTTCAATTGATGAGCGGCCAGGGCGGGTGGCCGCTGAATTGCTTCACCCTACCCGACGCCCGTCCGTTGTACGGCGGAACCTATTTTCCCAACCCGGCTTGGAACGAAATACTGGTGAAGCTGGATGATTTCTACCGCAATCAAGCTGATAAGGCGTTGCAATACGCCGACGAATTGACCTCCGGTCTACGTCGGCAGGAACTCATTCCATTATCAGCCAATCCTGCCCTGCTCAATACGCAGCAGGTACACGAAACCGTAAAACACTGGAAGCAGCGTTTTGATCCCGTCTACGGAGGACCCAACAAGGCCCCCAAGTTTCCACTTCCCGACAATTACCAGTTCTTACTCCACTACGGCACATCGTGCGATGACGAGGAAATACAGCGCCATGTTCACCTAACCCTGGACCAAATGGCGATGGGCGGCATTTTTGACCAGATCGGCGGGGGTTTCGCCCGTTACTCGGTGGACGCCCAGTGGAAGGTGCCGCATTTCGAAAAGATGCTTTACGATAATGCCCAATTAGTCTCCCTGTATGCGAACGCTTATAAAGCGTCGGGGTCGGCACTCTACAAAGTCACGCTGACCGGAACGCTTTCATTCATCGACCGAGAATTACTATCCCCGGACGGCGTTTGCTATTCTGCACTGGACGCTGACTCCGAAGGCGAAGAAGGTAAATTTTATACCTGGACCGATGCCGAACTGCGGGATGTGCGCTGGGATACCTTGGAAAAGTCGATTCGCACCACCCATGGCTCAGAAAAAGTGGATGGACCATTGGATGTCGGCAAAAACAAATTGAACGCGGAAGAACTTTTCCGTTCCTACTACCACATCGATGCTAAAGGATTGTGGGAGCACGGACGGTATATCCCTTTATGTACTGAAACCATAGAATCCTTCGCTTCCAAGCATGGTAGCCATCCGGAAGATTTGCGTAATCAGTTGATCGCTATCCGAAACACCTTGTTGGCGGAGCGATCGAAACGCATCCGGCCCGGGCTGGATGACAAGGTCCTCCTCTCGTGGAACGCTCTGATGATCACCGCGTGGTGCGATGCCTACGATGCGTTGAAAACAACAGACTACAAAGAACGGGCGATTCGGGCAGCGAACTGGTTGCTGAAAAATCGGTGTTCGTCGGAAAGAGGACTGACCCACTCCGGTCCGCCTACGGGAGTTGCCTTCGGCCCTGGATTTTTGGAAGACCATGCTCACTGGGCTATTGCCCTGCTCGCCCTATACCGTATTACACACGATGAATCCTGGCTTGGCGAAGCCCGACGGACGGCAGAGTATGCGTTGGACCATTTTTCGGACCCGGATTCGGGTTTGTGCTGGTTCACTTCTGATCTGGATAGTCCGTTGATCACCCGGCAGCTGGAGATCCACGATAATGTAATAGCGTCTTCGAACTCCGTCCTGGCGCGGGCCTTGTTCCTCCTCAGTCATCATCTTGATCATCCCGAATACCGCGACCGAGCGTTGCAAATGACATCTCATGTGCAAGCCGAAATGCCGCGTTACGGCGCTGCTTATTCCGGCTGGGCCCAGTTGCTTATGTGGGCCACTCAACCCTTTTATGAAATCGTAGTCGTAGGACCGAATGCTGAAGCACTCTCGCTTCAGCTGCGACAATACTATTTACCTCATTGCCTGATCACGGCAGATACGACCGGCAGCTCGAATCTTCCGCTATTTCGCAACCGCACCTCCACGACCGAAACATCAATTCATATCTGTACGGGAAATACATGTTTACTTCCAGTTTATACAGTTGAAGATGTTTTAGATAAAGTTTTGCTGGGATAATTCAGAATTCAGAAATGAGAAATGAGAACTGAGAACTGAGTATTCAGTATTATGAATTTAGAACTGAGAACTGAGAACTGAGAACTGAGAACTGAGAATTGGGAACTGAGAATTGAGAACTGAGAACTGAGAACTGAGAACTGAGAACTGAGAACTGAGAACTGAGAA
>CAYWDY010000301.1:0-3160 GCA_964455985.1 uncultured Flavobacteriales bacterium | reverse complement strand
AACCGCACTGATCGAATCGTTGGAAGGCAAACGCGGCAATCCGCGTATCAAGCCGCCGTTCCCTGCTATCGCCGGCCTTTACGGTTGTCCTACCGTCGTTAACAACGTAGAAACCATTGCAGCCGTGGTTCCCATCGTCAATCAAGGGGGCGATGAATACGCCAAGATAGGCCTGGGCAAGAGTACAGGCACGAAATTGATTTCCGCGAGCGGACACATCAACAAACCTGGTGTCTATGAAATCGAAATGGGTATTTCCGTCGAAGAGTTCATTTATTCCGAAAATTACTGCGGCGGAATCCGTAACGGTAAAAAATTAAAAGCGGTGGTAGCCGGTGGCTCCTCCGTTCCCATTCTTCCTGCTGATCTCATCCTGAAGACCGCAGCCGGTGAATCGCGTCTGATGACGTATGAATCGCTGGCAGATGGCGGATTCGCTACCGGAACCATGTTGGGTTCTGGAGGATTCATTGTCATGGACGAGGACACCAGCATTGTAAAGAACCTGTGGAACTTCACCCGGTTCTATCACCACGAATCGTGCGGCCAATGCAGTCCGTGTCGCGAAGGCACCGGCTGGATGGAAAAGATATTGCACCGTATCCTACATGGTCACGGCAAACTGAGTGACATCGACTTGTTATGGGATATCCAAAGCAAGATCGAAGGCAAGACGATTTGTCCGCTGGGAGATGCGGCGGCTTGGCCTGTAGCGGCCGCTATCCGTCATTTCCGTGCCGAGTTTGAAGAGTACGTCAAGAATCCCGGTAATATCCATGATGTGAAGCATTATTACCGCTTGAACAGTTTGAGTGAAGTTTAACCCCGTTTTGTTTTGGCGTGATGGATTTCGCGTCAAGGCTCAACGGATGTAGTACCCATGAATTCTACCCGCCGGAAGGCATACGGTGAGCCATCACGGTGTGTCGTCTGTCGGCCAAACGACAACTTGAAACAATGCCCAAAGTAACCATCGACGGCCATTCCATCGAAGTTCCGGACGGAACAACGATTCTTCAGGCAGCCCGGATGATCGGCGGAGAGATCGTCCCTCCGGCCATGTGCTATTATTCCACGCTGAAAACCAGCGGCGGGTATTGCCGCACGTGTATTGTGAAAGTATCCAAAGGGTCGGAAAAAGATCCTCGTCCGATGCCTAAGCCGGTGGCTTCGTGCCGAACAACGGTCATGGATGGTATGGAAGTGCAGAACATCACCTCACCCGAAGTATTGGAAGCACGAAAAGGTGTAGTCGAGTTTCTCCTCTTGAACCATCCGTTGGATTGCCCGATCTGTGATCAGGCCGGCGAATGCCACCTGCAAGACCTGGCGTACGAGCATGGAGCCGCGAAAACGCGTTACGAGTTCGAACGGCGCACCTTTGAGAAGATTGACATCGGCGACAAGATCAAACTGCACATGACGCGTTGCATTTTGTGTTACCGTTGCGTGAAAGTCGCGGATCAAGTGACGGACAAAAGGGTTCATGGTGTAATGAATCGCGGCGACGTGGCGGAAATCAGCACGTACATCCAAAACGCCATTGAAAACGATTTCTCCGGCAACATGATCGATGTTTGTCCCGTCGGCGCCCTGACGGACAAGACCTTCCGCTTCACCAGCCGTATCTGGAATGTGAATCCGATGGATGCACACCGTAACTGTACCAAATGCAGCGGCAAGGTGGTGCTTTGGATGAAAGGGGACACTGTCGCTCGGGTAAGCGCCCGTAAAGACCGCTACGGCGAAGTCATCGATTGGATTTGCAACGATTGCCGTTTCGAACATAAAGAAGTACACCATTGGAATGTGGAAGGGCCTACCAACATCGAACGCCACTCCGTCATCGCGCAAAATCACTACACGCTGAAGGAACCTTCCCACAAACCCGTTTTGAACGCCGTGGATGCTGTGAATAACCATTCCACCTCTCACTAATCCGGATCCGCATGTCTCCTACGTTGATATTCACCCTTATTCTTATCGTCGCTGTATTCACTGTCACCTTGGTGATTGCGATGTACTCCACCTACGGTGAGCGGAAAATCGCTGCATTCCTTCAGGACCGTATCGGTCCGGACCGTGCTGGCCCTTTCGGCATCTTACAACCCATGGCCGATGGCGTGAAGATGTTCATGAAAGAAGAGATCATACCCGATGTGGCCAATAAGTGGCTATTCATCCTTGGACCTTGTATTGCCATGACCACTGCGTTGATGACAAGCGCTGTTATTCCTTGGGGCACTGCGCTCACGATCGGAGGCCATACATTTCCACTTCAAGCCACCGATGTGAACATCGGCATCCTGTACATCTTCGGAGTCGTATCTATCGGCGTTTATGGCATTATGATCGGCGGCTGGGCATCGAACAACAAATACTCGCTGCTGGGCGCGCTTCGCGCTTCCTCGCAGATGATCAGCTACGAAGTAGCCATGGGGCTTTCCATCATCGCCTTGGTGATGATGACCGGCACGCTCAGCGTCAAGGAAATTGCAGCGCAGCAGGCTGGCGGTCATTGGAACGTCTTCTACCAACCGTTGGGGTTCGTCATCTTCCTCATCTGCGCTTTTGCGGAATGCAACCGCACGCCGTTTGACCTTCCCGAATGCGAAACGGAATTGGTGGGCGGGTATCATACCGAATACAGTTCCATGAAACTGGGCTTTTATCTTTTCGCCGAGTACATCAACATGTTCATCTCCTCAGCGGTGATCAGCACGCTTTACTTCGGCGGGTACAACATGCCTTTCATCGGGCAATTCATCCATAACCCGAATACCTTGGCCTTGGTCGGAACCGCTTTCCTTTTCGGAAAAATCCTGTTCTTCATTTTCTTCTTCATGTGGATCCGCTGGACGATTCCTCGTTTCCGGTACGATCAACTGATGAATCTCGGATGGAAAGGATTGATTCCTCTTTCCATAGCCAACATATTCCTCACTGCCCTCATCATGTGGCTGACCGGCAAAGTCAGCTGATATACCGCCCGATACCGCCATGCAACCGTTGACCCATAGAAGTAAGCTCGTTGTCAAAAAGGAAATGACGTTCCTGGAACGCATTTACCTTCCCGCCATTCTTGGCGGATTACGCATAACGATAAAACACCTTTTCAAAAAGAAAGCTACGGTACGTTACCCCGAAGTGAAACGTGACA
>CAYWDY010000300.1:0-3204 GCA_964455985.1 uncultured Flavobacteriales bacterium | reverse complement strand
GGACTCTGACTCTCAGCGTATCCGAGTGGTCAAAAATTGAGGTAAAGGCCCCTGTGATATACTAAGCTGATTTAGCCACATGGCAATCATCTTGAAAAAGTCAATCTATCAATAGGTTGATTCTTCTTCCCAAACCGAATTCGAATATTCGGTAGAGTGTGGAAAGTTGTATGTCGCAACCGCCATTTTCAATGCGGGAGATGTAGCTTTTCTTCGTCCCAAGTTTATCTGCGAGTTCCTCTTGGGTCATATGAGCTTCTTTTCGGGCTGCTTTAAGCAGTTCGCTGATCACAAAGTATTGCGCTTTTTCTTCAAAACGGTCACGTGCTGGCTGCCCTACTTTGCCGTATTTGTTTTCCAATAACTGGTTGAAATGACTTGCTTTTTTTATGGCTTTTTTACTCATGATCTTTTCTTTAACGTGGTTGGCTTTTAGTTGTAAGCCATACCGAAACTGTAAATCCGGAATGGTATTGGTAAAAATACAATAGGCCTCAATTGAATGGTAAATTTATAATTCAACGACGTGTGATGTTCAATAAATCGCCCATGGAAAGACTAAAATCCACCATTAAAACCCTACCGTCACGCCACCCATGAAGTTAATGCCGGCCTGCGGGTAGTAGTAATTTCCCCAATACGTATATCCGTTCGTGCTGTATTTCCTGTCTGTCACGTTGTACACCGCTCCGCGAACCGTGAATGATTTCAGTTTTTTCACGGCCGGACTCCATTCCACCCTGACATCTTGAAAACAATACGCCGGCAAGGCGCGGTCATCACTCTGCGTGTTGTCCAGGAACTGCTGGCCAACGTATTTGTTGGACAAACTAAACGACAAGGCTTTTACCGGTTTCCACGTCAACACCGCTCCGCTGATGATTTCCGGTGAAAACGAAATGGCTGTATTCGCGTAGGTCACCATGATCGTGCTTCCGGAGGCTTCGTCATAGACGTAGTCGTTGTAATTCTTGATGCGATTCCGGGAGAAGGTCACATTGCCTTGCACCTGCCAACGGGCGGACGGAGCCCACGTGGCATCGAGCTCCAATCCCGCCCGGTAGCTGTCGCCGATGCTCTCGCGCACATATTCGCCGACGTCGTTGATGCTGCCGTTGAGCACCAACTGCCGGGCATAATCCATCAGGTAAAGATTGGCACCCGCGGTCACGCGATGTCCGCTGAAGCGATAGCCCGCTTCGTAATCGACCATGAGCTCAGGCAGTGGACGAGAGCTTGGCGACGAAGCGAGGTAGTCGTCGCGTACCGGCTCCTTCTGGCCGACACTCACGGAGGCGTACCAACGGTGCCACGTGCTTGGCATATACGTGATACCGGCTTTTGGATTAAAGAAAGTCAAAGGCACGTCCGCAGGTAGCGGATTGCCACTGGCGTCTTTTCCGGTGAACGAATAATTCACATGACGCAGCTGCATGTCGCCCATCAGGAACCATCCCTCGTGGAAATTCCAATTCATCTTCACGAAGGCGCTGTAGTCCTTCTTGGTGGCTTTGTCCTCGTAGTACCGGTAGGGTTCGTACGGCGTGATGTTGTAGTTCTGCCAGATGATCTCTCCATAGTGAAGGCCATCGTAGGCTGAAACCAGACCGCCCGCTGTGAAGTCGACCGTCTCGAACTGACGTTGCAACGACCACGTCAATCCCCGGTAGTCATTATCGAGCCAGCGCTGCTGGATATGCGCCGGTTGGATGTAAATACTGTCCGTCATGGAATCCGGATCCAATCCTCCCGGATCGATCATCGGCTCTTCGACATATTCCTCATAATATCCTTTGCCATGCGTATAGAAGAAGGAAGTACTCATCATCCAATCGCGGCCAAGTTCGCGGGAGTAATGCAACTGATAATGATCTTGCCGGTAGTTGTCCGTCTGATTCTCGTAATATTGGATCTGCCCCTCACGGTCATAATACAGGCCAGCCATATTGAATGTCCGGTTTGTCGCCAGTGAGTCTTCCGGTACGCCGTACCACGATTGATACGTTTTTTCCCGGCCACTCATGACTACCGCACGGATCGACTGACGGTCGCCATAATAGCCGCCGGAGAGATAGATGGATTGCAGGTTGGAAAAGGCGCGATCCATATATCCGTCGGAATGGATTAGGGAAACCCTTCCGTCTACCGAGAATTGATTTTGCATCAGTCCCGTTCCAAACTTGACGGAATTACGGTAGGTGTTGAAGGATCCATAGGATGAATTCACCTCACCGTAGGGATTCGGTTGCAGGAGGGAGGTCTGCAGATTCAGACTACCGCCAAAAGCGCCAGGTCCGTTCGTGGACGTTCCTACGCCGCGTTGCAATTGAATGTTATCGGTGGAGGCCGCGATGTCAGGAAGATCGACCCAATAGACCTGGTGAGACTCGGCATCGTTGACGGGGATACCGTTGATGGTCACATTCACACGGGTGGCATCGCTTCCGCGAATACGCAATCCGGTATAGCCGACACCATTACCGGCGTCTGATGTCGTGGTTACCGACGGTTGCATCTGTAAGAGTACCGGCAGGTCCTGCCCGAGGTTCACGTTGGCTAAGTCTTTCCCGGTGACGGTGGTATATACCAATCCTGAACGCTCATTCGCCCGGGTGGCAATCACGTTGACCTCCTCGGATAGGTACGTGCGCGGAGACAGGCTGAGGCGTACGTTCACCGGGTTGTCGGACAACGGAACCGTTATAAAGGTGTCCTGAAAGGCGATGTGGGAGAAGTTCAAGGTGATGGATGTTCCCGTCAACTTGTCGAAACGGAAATTCCCTTGGGCATCGGTAACCGTAGCGGAGAAGGAATCCGAAGCCCGCACCACTACACCTGGAACCGGCAAGCCGCCGCCTTGGTCGGTGATTTGTCCGGAAACTGTTTTTTGGGCTTTGATAGTTTGTAAGCCCATGACCAATAACGCCGTAACCAGTGTACGGATGAATGGAGATGATTTCATCAAGAGATGAATTAGGTAAAACAACTACGCAAAGCCCGGGGCCACTATGCGCCCGATTTGTTCACCAACCTCCCTTCGCAGGCATTACCCTGTTCAGGTTCGATGGGTATGATCTCAGCCCGCGTATCGCGGACACCCCAGGAACGCCAAAGATAATCAAATCTTTGCCGCCGATTAATCCAACACAAGTAGGCCAATTTTGTTCAGCCGTATTCAAATGCGAATCTGTCATGTATCGGAAA
>CAYWDY010000299.1:1773-3206 GCA_964455985.1 uncultured Flavobacteriales bacterium | reverse complement strand
ACAGTATCACGGCAACCTTCGTCACTGGTAACCACCAATCGTACGGTATAGTTGCCAGGTGCGTTGTAAAGCAAGGTGGGATTAGGATTTGTACTCTGGATATTGTTTCCAAGGTCCCAATTCCAAGCCGTAATAGTGCCCACACCTACCGCAGACTGATCTGTGAAAGAAACCGGAGTAGATTGACACACCGGACCGGTCTGGGCGAAAGAAGCCACCGGCAACGGATTGACCCGAACTTCCACCTGATCCGTATCTCGGCATCCAAAAGTATTGGTGGCGATAAGCGTATAGGTAGTGGTAGTAGAAGGAGTGATAGACAAAACCGAAGACGTAGAATTTCCGGGAGACCAGAGGTACGTATCCCCACCAGTACCGACCAGTGAGGTGGATGTTCCGGTACAGATGGATTGATCATTACCGGCATTGGCTACAGGTAAAGGCTGCACCGTTACCCGAACCACATCTGAACCTTGACAACCGTTGGCGTCGGTAACATTTACCGTATAATCGGTCGTGGCAGCCGGCGAAACGGAGATGGAAGCTGTTGCAAATCCACCCGGGGACCAAGAATACTGCGATCCTCCGCTGGCGGTGAGATTGGCGGTTGCTCCCGGACAGATGTCTTGGCTTAATCCGGCATCAACCGTAGGCAACGTAGTGATGGATACCGGATTCGTCACCGTATCCTTACATCCTCCATCAGAAGTGACAATAAGACGGGCGGTAAAACTACCGCTGTTAATATAGGACGAAGTGGTGTTTTGGGAGGTTGATGTTTGACCGTTTCCGAAATCCCAAGCCCATGCTACGATGGAACCCGTAGATACCGAGGAATTATCGGTGAATGTAACAGAGGCCCCTTGGCACTGAGGAGCATCCGAGGAGAAGATTGCATCGGGCAAAGGATTTACCGTGATAGTGATCTGGTCACTTCCCGAACAACCGATGGCATCACTGACAGTAACAGTGTAGGTAGTGGTGGAAAGCGGTGTGACCGAGATGGAGGAACCGGATTGTCCACCGGGCTGCCAGGAATAATTCGCGACACCTGAATTCGCGTTGATGGTAAGGGTGGTTCCTTTACAGACAGCAGCATCGTTATCGGCCGAAACAGAAGGCATCGGATTAACCGTGACCAGAACGGTAGCCGTTGAACTGCAACCGGAGCCGGAGGTGACTTGCACGGTGTAGCGGGGGGTTGCGGCAGGGGTTACTGTGACGGTGGAACCAGCCAAGGCTCCGGGGTTCCAGGTGTACGTACTGGTTGCATTCCCTCCGCTACCGGTCAGGTTGGCCGAAGTACCCGCGCAAATAGCCTGATCCAATCCGGCATTAGCCACCGGTACAGGATTGACCGTGACTTGCGTATTGACCGTGTTACTGCACGAGTTTGCGTCGGTGACGGTCAAGGTATAGTTGGTAGTCACCGC
>CAYWDY010000299.1:0-1763 GCA_964455985.1 uncultured Flavobacteriales bacterium | reverse complement strand
ATGGTAGACGTGTTGCCGCCGTTGCTCCACGCATACGTGCTGAAGCCGCCCGGAGCATTGAGGGTAGCTTGCTGCCCGTCGCAAATTTGCTGAGCAGCAACACTCAGTGTCGGGTTGGCATTGATCGTAACGGTCTGTTGAAGCGTGTCCGAACAACCAGCCGTATTCACTACGACGAGTGTTGCGGTGTACGTACCGGAAGAAAGGTAAGCATGGGTGGCATTGGCCGTGGATGCTGTATTTAAAGGCCCTGACGCCGGCTCACCGAAATTCCACGCGTAAGAAGCCATAGGTCCCCCACTCGACTGATCCGTGAAGCTGGTGGTACTGCCCTGACAGACAGGAGGTGAAGCAAACTGAGCTACAGGAACATTGGTAGCAACCGTAACCTGCTGAACCAGGGTGTCTACACAACCACCGGGGGAAGAGACAATCAGAGAAACATTATAGTTGCCGTTGGCCGCATATTGGTGCGATGGATTCTGAAGATTGGAAGTCCCTCCATCTCCGAAGCTCCATGCCCACGAACTTATGGCACCACCCGAAGACTGGTCTGTGAATTGAACCGGAGCGCCACTACAGTTGGTTACAAAATTGAAGGCGGCTCCGATACTTCCGGCTGTAGGAACCACATTAATGGTGTCTTTGTTCGTGCAACCGTTATTGTCTCGAATGTCAACGAAATAAGTACCAACACAAGCAGGAGTCAAGTTAGCACCCGTTGTATTTCCTGGATTCCACGTATAGGTGTATGGCGGAACGCCTCCTACAGGACTGGCCGTAAGAGTAGTACACTGGCCACAAGAAACCGACAAATCAGGCCCCGCGTTAACATCCACTCCCACCACATTGATGCAGTAGGAGGAATATACGGAACCAAGAATGGGACAATTGTCATCCGTCACATTCACGGTAAAACAATTCTGCCTACCGATATCTGCAACCGTTGGTATCCAGGTGAACCGGGCTGTGTCCCGATGACCACCTGCTGCATTACTGCCACCGTAGGTCACGAAGGATGCTCCCGGAATGGCATAATCCCAAGAGAGATAGGTAGAGTTAGGCAGGTCTGGATCTATGGAAGCAATGTAGAAACTAACCGTGGAGCCCGCGCAAGCTGTTACGGTGTAAGGCTGAGGGCTAGGCAAACCATTTATACCCGTGAGCATTGGTAAGCGATTGGAACAGGCGAGAACACTGAGTTGAATGTCCCGCTCAACCTGACCAATCAACTGGCCGTTACGGTATTCGCTGACTAGTACGGCAAACACGGTGTTTTCTACTTGGGTAGGATCCATGCATATATCTCCCGTGCTCGGATCGAAACGAACGGCAGGCGATGATACTACAGGCTGTTGAGCCGTGTAGGGCGCAGCGTACTGCACTGAATCAAGTGTGGTAGGGCCACTTCTTGGAGTAATCAACTGATAAACGAGCGAGTCCCCGTCAACATCAAAAGCACCGTGATTGAAACAGAAACGTTGCCCGGTGCAGGCAAATGGGACTGGATTGTTGGCGAAGGTGGGTGAGTTATTACAAAGGCCATTAGTATTATCCAGAATCGAGTAGATAAACAAATCGTAACTTGAAGGACCAGGTGGACTGGCCAATGTGGTAATAGTGGAATTACGGCAACACTCAGATACAGACAGCTGCCAATTTGAACAAGCAACTGGCAAGGTGACTATCCCAGTGTAATTATACTGCTGTACACCAATGAAGGTCCCACCGTTACAATTCGAGGTGGCGGTAGGACAAACCGG
>CAYWDY010000298.1:0-3212 GCA_964455985.1 uncultured Flavobacteriales bacterium | reverse complement strand
AGTAACCGATAGTGTATTTGTCTCTTTGCCTAATGGACTCCCAAGCAATCTCCAAACCGGACTTGTCGGCTATTGGCCTTTCTGTGGTAATGCCAATGATGAAAGTGGGAATGGGAATAATGGTAACGTGTATGGTCCAATTTTGACTACAGATCGTTACGGTAATACTAATTCAGCCTATTCGTTTGATGGAATCGATGATTACATTCAGACGGGTAATTTTTTCCATCCAGAAACAGACTTCACGGTTTCACTTTGGGTCAATTCCAATAGTAATGCCCCTCAGGCGCTCTTTAACACTGTACCACATACCCTAATTGGATATGGAATAAATCCTGCATGGGCAGGACCAGGTAAAATGACTTATCTATACGGAACAGGACAAAGCAATGGTTGGTATAACAGTGGTTACTATTTTACGAACCCTAACAGTTATTTTCAATGGATACAACATACAGTTGTCAAATCCGGATCAATAGTTTCTATTTATCAAAATGGCGTATTAATTCATGCTTTTACGACTATAGCTAATCCTGCCAGTATATTAGCCAAGCTGGTTTTTGGACACTGTGATCCATTAATATGCCATGAATCAATCTCGGGAAAGTTAGACGATTTTTGTGTTTGGAGTCGCGCCCTTACCTCTTCGGAAGTTCAACAGCTCTATCAATCCCAATCCCCTTGTTCACTTACCACGAATTTCTTTTCGCAGGATACGTTAAGCGCATGCGGTAATACGGTGCTGCTAGATGCTTCAAATACCGGCTCAACGTACGCTTGGTCTACCGGAGCAACTACTCAAACCATTTCAGTTACCTCTACCGGCTGGTATCGCTGTACGGTGACTCAGGGTAATACTTGTTCAGTAACCGATAGTGTATTTGTCTCTTTGCCTAATGGACTCCCAAGCAATCTCCAAGCCGGACTTGTTGGTTATTGGCCTTTCTGTGGTAATGCCAATGATGAAAGCGGGAATGGGAATAACGGAACGGTATATGGGGCGACATTGACAAGTGATCGCTTTAGCATTTCAAATAGTGCTTACCAATTTAATGGAGTAGATAATTATATAATATGTAGTCGACAGCCTTACACCTCCTTTACAGCATCGTTTTGGACTAAAATACCTGCACAGTCCACTAGTTTGATTCCACTAATAGATGCTTTTGACTCATATTGGGATATTTATTTTAAAAATGGGAACTTATATTACGCGGAATTTTTTGGCATCAATCAGTACAATGAAAAATCTATTCCTGTTCCAATTGTTTATGATTTATGGAACCAATACACGATTACTCTTCAAAATAATTTATTAACTATTTATGTGAATGGAATGCAAGTATCTAGTGTGAGCGTACTTGCACTTCAAAACTATTCTGGCAATCATATTTTTGGTGCAGATCTAACAGGATCAGATCAATATCTAAATGGCTCACTCGACGATATTGGCATCTGGAATCGCGCCCTTTCTTCTTCCGAAGTTCAGCAGCTCTATCAATCACAATCCCCTTGTTCACTTACCACGAATTTCTTTTCACAGGATACGTTAAGGGCTTGCGGTAATACAGTCCTGCTTGATGCTTTGAATGCCGGATCAACGTACTCTTGGTCAACCGGCGCCACTTCTCAAACTATTTCTGCTACCTCCACCGGCTGGTATCGTTGCACAGTGATTCAGGGAAGCTGTTCGGCTACGGATAGTGTTTTTGTGAGTTTGGTGAATGCACAAATTTTGAATAATGATACTTCGATTTGTTCGAGCGGCTCAGTTACCCTAGAAATGAGCGGAGTAGCTGCCAACGTGACGGATTCGATTTTGGTTGAGTCCTTCAGTATAAATATGTTTCAACCGTTCAATCATACCACGCCAGCACTGCAATCCGGTGCACGGTATTTCCTAAAAGTCACGGGAACTGTAGGATTTGCCGGTAATGTTGATTCGCAGGATGGGGCCTATCAGTATAGTTGGTTCGGTAGTCCGCTCACTCCATATCCTTTCCCAAATGCAAGTGGTGTGTGGTGGTTTGTGAACGGATCGAATCTGTTTCGCCCTTCTCCGGATGTGTATAATCCGGCTCACGTCTATTATTTCAATTACACAGGTAATGGTCAGCCGTTGACATTGTCGTGGACCGATTCACCATACGGCGACAATTCCGGGCAGTTGAATTTCGCCTTATACAGAATTCGCTCTTCCCCTTCGAACACTTACCTCTGGTCCACCGGCGCCACCACACCAACCATCACCGTCAGCCCGACTCAGACTACCACCTACTACTGTACCGTCAGCAATGGCATCAGCAGTTGTACGGACAGTGTAAGGGTCACGGTAAATAATCTCACGAATAATCTATTTGCGCAAGATACGGTTCGCGCGTGCGGCGCCTCTTACACGGTGGATGCAGGAGCAGGTTATTCAACGTATGCTTGGTCCACCGGCGCTACCACCCAATCAATTTCTGCGACCTCCACCGGCTGGTATCGATGTACGGTGACACAGGGTACCTGTTCGGCTACGGATAGTGTGTTTGTCTCGTTGGTGTCTTTTCGAATAAATCAAAACGATACTTCCATTTGCGCTACTAATAGTATTGTACTTGAGGCAAACGTTACAAATAATACAATGAATCCAGACAGCAGTCTTATTGATCAGTTTACAATGACTGTGAATAATTATTACTCACATTACACTCCCGCTTTACAAGTCGGAAGAGTTTATCGTCTAATTGTAAATGGAAGATATGGCTTTTATAATGGATGGCCTCATAATGATCCTGCATGGAATCATAGTGGACCTTCAGCAAGTTGTGTTAATCAAGGCGTGTATGATATAAGGTGGCTTTACAATGGAGCAACTAATTTCCAAGCTCCAGATAACAATTTTAATAACGCCCAATTCTGTAATGGCATAAACCAAACTTATTATTGGACAATAAACGGAAATAGTCAAGCTGCGCATATCGAATGGCTTGATGGCGCTTATGGTGATAACACCGGTAGTTTGAATTTTAATTTATATTTAATTCATCAGCAGTCAGTTTCTTATTTATGGTCCACTGGCGCTACCACGCCAACTATTACCGTAAATCCGACACAAACCACTACCTATTACTGCACCGTAAGCAACGGCATTAGCAGCTGCACGGACAGTGTAACGGTTACGGTAAACAATCTTTCAAGCAATCTTTTTGCTCAAGATACGGTTCGCG
>CAYWDY010000297.1:1314-3266 GCA_964455985.1 uncultured Flavobacteriales bacterium | reverse complement strand
GCGATGCTGCAGGAATCAAACCATCGTCAACCTGTTTAACGTAGCCAATAGCGGCGGGACTTACCTGGCAACTATACCGGATACCTCTCTGGCCGCAGCTAATTCCAACCCGGTATTCAACTCACTGCCGCCCACTTTTATCTGTACCGACGAGCCCTTTGTCTTCGATCATTCGGCCAGCGATGCGGATGGTGATTCGCTGGTCTATGAATTGTGTGCACCCTTGGTAGGGGGAAGTCGCCAGGATCCAGCCCCTGATCCTCCGGCACCGCCGCCGTATTCAACCGTAGTCTTTGATCCTCCGTACTCGTTGAACAATATGATGGGTGGCGTACCTTTTACGGTTGATCGATTTACCGGTCAAGTGACGGCTACGCCGCTTACACAAGGTCAATTCGTGTATGGACTTTGTGTAAAAGAATACCGGAACGGAATTTACCTGGGAGAAAGCCGGCGTGACTTCCAGCTCAATGTCGTTCCTTGCCCCAAACTCACCATTGCCTCCATATTTTCTCCCACCATTGTTTGTGGTTCTCTTACTGCCACATTTATCAATACTTCCGCCGGTGCCGGTTCGTATTACTGGGACTTCGGAATTCCGGGAGTGACTTCGGATACTTCCAGTCAGTTCCAGCCCTCCTACACCTATCCGGATACAGGTACTTATCCGATCTACCTCATCGCGTACTCAGCGCAGAATCCCTTGTGTAACGACACGACTCCCGGTCAGGCGAGGATTTATCCGCCCTTCTTGGCCGACATGGGTTTGAGCAATCAACGTTGTTCGCCCGAGTTCCGTTTTCAAGACCGCTGTATTAGTGTGAATGGTCCTACGAACTATTGGCGTTGGACATTCGGCGACGGTACGTTCAGCTCGTCAGCAAATCCCATTCATACCTACGGCTCACCCGGTACTTATCCCGTCACGTTGATTGCATCCGCCGATTCAGGTTGTACTGATACGGTCACACAGGTGGTGAATGTCCTTCGACTACCTGAACCTGATTTTAACTTAATAATAGATACCTGCTCGTTTCTCGTTCAAACTGTGAACCAGACGATGTTTGCCTCCACCTATCAGTGGCGTTCGGATGGAATCTTGACTGATACAGCCTTTCAAACCGACATCAATCTTGACGCCCCCGGCAATCACATCGTTTCGCTTACCGCTGTTTCTGATTCCGGTTGCTCCGTAATCGATACTCGGACTTTTGTTCTCCCAGAATTGCCCGATTCCAGATTCACGTGGCAAGTCACGCCCTGTGATTCTACCGTCCGGTTCGGTAATTCCTCTGCCTTTGCTTCTTCGTACCGATGGGATTTTGGCGATTCTACCATCTCATCCGATGTTGCCCCAACACATACTTATACGATAGCAGGTCGAGTTCCTGTGACGTTAATTTCAATCAGTCCTTTTGGATGTCAGGACACTATGGTTGATTCTATATTTTTTGTCAGTTACAAAGCCGCCTACTTTGATGCTCGACAAGACAGTTGCTCCCGATTGGTCTCCTTTGAACAGGTCACTGAAAATGCCGTGGTGTATCGATGGGACTTTGGCGACGGGACCAACTCGTTTCTTAAAAACCCGTTGCATGCCTGGGCCAAAGACGGAACATACCGGATAACCCTGACCGTGAACGGAGAGTATGCCTGTATTGATTCCACCACACGGACCATTGACTACGAATCCCCCAAAGGAGAGCGTGTATACCTACCCAATGCCTTCACCCCCAATGGGGATGGCGTGAATGATGTTTTCTCCGCGTTCTTGTACAACCCTTGTGAAACCTACGACATTGTCATTTATAACCGTTGGGGTGAAAAAATCTGGTCATCGGACCTGCGCGAGCTTTCGTGGGATGGCACGTTCTCAGGCTTAGCATCGCCCTCCGGAATCTATGTTTACCAAATCAGCAGCGGAGACACCAGGCGAACGGGAACTGTTGCCC
>CAYWDY010000297.1:0-1304 GCA_964455985.1 uncultured Flavobacteriales bacterium | reverse complement strand
AAGCAGGAAATCGATCTATGATACTTTGCCGCGCTTTGATTCCCATGGCCGCATCATACTCCGAAACGGCTTGCTGCATAAGTAAACTCAGTTGATGGGCATCGCGCTTGGGAAGGATATAACCGTTTCCGCCAATGATTTCTGGAATGGAAAATACGGCAGATCCTATCGGAACGCAACCGCAGAGCATCGCTTCGCACAAGGCATTGGGAAATCCCTCGGCCATGGATAATTGAAGGTAAAAGGTATGTCGACTGAATAGTGTCCTTAGTTCGTCGGTAGAACAGGGAGGAAGCAGTGTTACGTGAGATGGTATGTCGTTCGGAACCCGGGAGGCGGGTACACCTACGAGGGTAAACGTGCACGAAGGAAAGAGTGGTGCGATGGAGAGAATAAGATCTATTCCTTTCAAGCTGGATTGGAAAGGGAATTGCATGCCTCCGGTGACTGTGATGAAACTGTTTGGTTCCCTCTCGGTGCGCTCCACGGGACTCCAGTATCCAGCATCATATCCGTTTGGAATGACGGTCATCGGGGTATTCAGTTCCGGCAGAAAAGCCTTGATGCCCTGTCTGGAAGGGGATTGTGCATCATAATGGTATTCACACTCTTTAAGTGAATCGTGTTTGGGTGAAATGTGACTGGCTAGTTGGAAAGACCACGACGTAAAAAGCCGAAGAATTTTTTTATTGAAATTGCCATATCCGATATTCGGAAACGAGTGACAATCAGTTCCGCCACTGATAATGAGCGTTGGTCGGTTTACGATCTTGCCCCACAGAACGGGTAGAAAAGAATGATATCCGGCAAACTGACACACGGCCAGGCTTGCTCTACGACCGAACCGCAGAAGGAAGATGAATTGTTGCAGAAAGAGCAGGGGCGTGGATGCTTTGCTTTTACCCGTAAAAGCGAAAACATGCACTTCACCCAGTCCTGCCAGTGTGGATACATCCTTATCTCCGAAGGTGGACTTGCCCGTGTGGAAGAAAAGGATGGTACGGCTCATGGATCAATCAGGAAACCGGTTTAACAGCTAAGGTGAATACCCCTTCCGAAGTCCATCGTCCTTTGGGAAGCCTAATCATACGATTGTCTATCAGATTGATCAGTTTTCCTGCGGCTTGAAAAAACTTGAGAAGGAATTTCTTGGCTTTCCAAGCACGCACTGGCACGTCATGTACGGGTTCAAGCGTAACACCGAAAGACAGTGAACAGAAGTAGGTGGATGCCAATACAGAAAGTCCGCAGGATTCCAACGCCTTCACCAGTCGGGACTTGTCCATGACAACGTGGATATCATA
>CAYWDY010000296.1:0-3270 GCA_964455985.1 uncultured Flavobacteriales bacterium | reverse complement strand
AGATCGCGCGTTCCGCCTCCACCCTCTTCTTCCGGGTTGTTTTCCGCCGTCAATTGCTCGACTTGTCCCTCCGGATAATTCGTGATGACCAGCTTCACCGGATCCAACACGACCATCACGCGGGTGGCGATCTTGTTCAGGTGTTCGCGGACGCAGAATTCCAGCATACCGACATCGATCACATTGTCGCGGCGCGCTACGCCCACCATCTCAGCGAAACGACGAAGGCTCTCGGGCGTGAAGCCGCGGCGACGCATACCGGAAATGGTCGGCATACGGGGATCGTCCCAACCACTGACGTGATTCTCCTTGACCAGTTGCAACAGCCGACGCTTACTCATCACCGTATAATTCAGGTTCAAGCGGGCGAACTCAAACTGATGGCTGGGGAAAATGTCCAGTTGTTCGATGAACCAATCGTAGAGCGGACGATGCACCGCGAATTCAAGCGTACAAATAGAATGGGTGATGCGTTCAATCGAATCGGATTGGCCGTGTGCGAAATCGTACATGGGGTAAATGCACCAACGGGTTCCGGTGCGGTGATGCGCCGTATGCTTGATCCGGTACATCAACGGGTCACGCAAGTGCATGTTGGGCGAAGCCATATCGATACGGGCACGTAACACCCGCTCTCCGTCTTTGAATTCACCGTTGCGCATGCGCTCGAACAGATCGAGATTCTCTTCGACCGAACGAGAGCGGAACGGACTGTCTTTACCCGGCTCGGTGGGCGTGCCTTTCGTGGCAGCGATTTGTTCCGGCGTGGAATCGTCTACATATGCCAGTCCTTTACGGATAAGTTGGACAGCGTATTCGTACAGTTGCTCGAAATAATCTGATGCATAGAACTCATTGGCCCATTCGAAACCCAGCCAACGGATGTCGCGCTTGATGCTCTCGACGTATTCGGTTTCTTCTTTTTCCGGATTGGTATCGTCGAAGCGCAGATTCGTCTGTCCGCCGAATTTCTTGGCCAGTCCGAAGTTGAGGCAAATCGACTTGGCGTGTCCGATATGAAGATATCCGTTCGGTTCCGGAGGAAAACGGGTAAGCACACGTCCCCCGTGCTTTCCGGACTCGACATCCGCTGCGACAATCTCTTCCAGGAAATTAGGTCCTTTCTCTGTACTCATGACAATTCAATTTGAAGGTAAAAGTAGGATTATGCCCGTGATTGGAAGGCAGCCAGCGCGATGTTCATTCGGATCACCGTCTCTTCGCGACCGAAAAGTACCATCATCCCGAAGAGATGGACACCATTTCCCTGGCCACTCACCATCACCCGGAGCAATTGCAGTAACTCACCGGGCTTGCGTTGATGCGCAGCTGCTACTTCCTTGAAGGTGTTTTCCAGGGAAGTCTCGCTCCAGTCCGACAATCCGGCAAAGGCCTCAGCGGCAGCGGCAAAAACGGGCGACAGTTCCGCTTTCCAGCGTTTGGCAAGTACGGCTTCCTCGTAAGTATCCGGTCGTACAAACAGGTAGCTTCCCGCATCGACCATTTCCTGTTCGAACTGTACGCGCTCTTTCAACATGTGGACTACTGCGTTCAAGTAATCCGAAGTCAAACGGGAATCAGAATCCTTTAGTTGATAGGCCGCTTGAATTCGGGGACGAATGGATTCCGCCAGCGCCTCGTCGGAACGATGGCGCAGGTAATGTTCGTTGAACCACTTGGTCTTCTCCGGATCAAACCGCGCACCGGATTTGCTGACCCGTTCGAGCGAAAACTGTTGAATGAGTTCGTCGAGGGAAAAGATTTCCTGTTCAGAACTGGGGTGCCATCCCAACAAGGCCAACAGGTTGGTGAAGGCTTCGGGGTAATAACCACGTTCGCGGTAGCCGGAAGAGACCTCTCCGGTGAAGGGATCTTTCCAGGTGAGTGGGAATACCGGAAATCCGAGTCGATCGCCGTCGCGCTTGCTGAGCTTTCCGTTGCCGTCGGGCTTAAGAAGCAGGGGCAAGTGCGCAAACTGAGGCATTACGGATTCCCAACCCAGGTAACGGTATAACAAGACGTGCAGCGGGGCGGAGGGCAACCATTCCTCGCCGCGTATGACGTGACTGATCTTCATGAGGTAGTCGTCTACGACATTGGCCAGGTGATACGTAGGCATTCCGTCGCTTTTGAAAAGCACCTTATCATCCAACTGGGAGGTGTCAACCGACACATCGCCCCGGATCAGGTCGCGGACGTGTACCGTCTCGCCGGCAGGGATATTCAAACGGATGACGTAATGATCGCCGGCATCCAAACGCTTCCGGGTCTCCTCGGCGGGAAGCGTCAGGGAGTTGACCAAGCCCATGCGGGTGGCGGCATTGTAGGAGAAGGCCGAGCCGGAAGCTTCTGCCGACTTTCTTTGGGTATCAAGATCTTCCGATGTATCGAACGCGTAATAGGCGTGTCCGGACTGTACCAGTTGCTCGGCGTATTGGCGGTAAATGGCTTTCCGTTCGCTCTGCCGGTATGGGGCATGCGGTCCGTCACCAAAGCCGACGCCCTCGTTGGGACAGATGCCACACCAGCGCAGGGCTTCAATGATGTATTCCTCGGCACCGGGCACAAAACGCTGCTGGTCGGTGTCTTCGATCCGCAGGATGAAGTCGCCTTGGTGTTGGCGGGCGAAGAGGTAGTTGTATAGTGCGGTTCGAACGCCACCCATATGCAAGGGGCCGGTGGGGCTGGGGGCGAAGCGGACGCGAACGCGGGAGGACATTGGTCAAGGATTAAGGGGCAAAGGTACGAAGTAAAAACCGCGGCCAACGCGGCCGTTGGCGGTCTGATCAGTTCGTAATCGGAGCGTGGACCACCGGTTAAGGATCCTTTTGGTAACATCACTCATGGGAAAATAGTGTCCGGGATCAGTGATCCATTCGGGTATTTTCTGTATTTTTATAACATCATTTCCTGTATTGGATTATTAAAAATAGATTTATAGCATCTATGAGCAACCCGTTTACCGAAGAGAAGTCCCAACAGAAGCTCGACCAACAGCACCAACTGATTCGTCAGCTGACGGAGGAGAATGAAATGCTCTTTCAGCAGTTCAATCACCTCATGATACGTAACCACAAACTGCTTACGCGTATCGACGACCAGCAGAAGATCATCGCTGACTTGCACATCCGTCTGGAGGAATTATTGCTGATCAACTCCAACCAACTTCGCATCAACGACCGGCTTAAAACGAGCGATGCCCTCGTTCCTAACGAACGCATGGACTTCGACCTGCTGGTGGATCGTTGGAAATCCTATCCCGGTCAAACC
>CAYWDY010000295.1:1719-3276 GCA_964455985.1 uncultured Flavobacteriales bacterium | reverse complement strand
CATGATCACGTCATCGATACGGTTCAGGAATTCAGGAGCGAATGCTTTCTTAAGAGCATTCTCAATCACACCTCGTGCGTGCTCGTCCGATTGCGTGGATTTGGCCGTAGTCTGGAAACCGACACCTTGTCCAAAATCCTTCAGCTGACGAGAACCGATGTTCGAGGTCATGATCATGATCGTGTTTTTGAAATCCACCTTACGACCTAAGCTGTCGGTCAGCGTTCCCTCGTCCAGTACCTGAAGTAACAGGTTGAAGATGTCCGGATGGGCTTTTTCGATTTCGTCCAAGAGGACGACAGAGTAGGGTTTGCGACGTACTTTTTCCGTCAACTGACCGCCTTCTTCGTATCCGACGTATCCGGGAGGCGCTCCAATCAAACGGGACACAGCGAATTTCTCCATGTATTCCGACATATCGATTCGGATCAGTGCTTCTTCGGAATCGAACAGGTAGCGGGCAATCACTTTGGCCAGCTGGGTTTTACCGACACCGGTAGGACCCAGGAAGATAAAGGAGCCGATCGGTTTGTTGGGATCTTTGAGGCCGGCACGGTTACGCTGGATGGCTTTGACCACTTTAGAGATGGCATCATCCTGACCGATCACTTTCCCTTTCATTTCATCGCCCATCTTCATAAGACGAGTTCCTTCGGTCTGGGCAACGCGGGTAACCGGAATACCGGTCATCATTGCGACCACCTCAGCGACATCCTGTTCGGTCACTGCATAACGCTGGTTCTTGGTTTCTTCTTCCCACTGGCGCTTAGCGTTCTCCAATTGATCCAGAAGTTGCTTTTCCGAATCACGCAGGCGAGCAGCCTCTTCGTATTTCTGGGAACGTACGACTTTGGTTTTCTCGTTCTTGATTTCCTGGATCTTGTTTTCAAATTCCAAGATGTTCTTGGGCACGTGGATATTGGTCAGGTGCACACGAGAACCTGCTTCATCCAAGGCGTCAATGGCTTTGTCCGGGAGGAAACGGTCCGTGATGTAACGGGAGGTGAGGGTCACGCACGCTTTCAACGCTTCTGGCGTGAAATTAACGTGGTGGTGCTCTTCGTAGCGTTCTTTAATGTTGTTCAGGATCTGGATTGTTTCATCCACTGAGGCAGGTTCAACCAATACACGTTGGAAACGACGGTCTAAAGCACCATCCTTTTCAATATATTGACGGTATTCATCCAGCGTCGTGGCACCGATGCATTGGATTTCACCACGAGCCAAGGCAGGCTTGAACATGTTTGATGCATCCAAGGAGCCCGAAGCACCGCCTGCTCCGATAATGGTATGAATCTCGTCAATGAAAAGGATAACATCTGGGGATTTCTCCAATTCGTTCATGACCGCTTTCATACGCTCTTCGAATTGGCCACGGTATTTCGTGCCGGCTACGAGAGAGGCTAGGTCCAGTGTGACGATACGCTTATTGAACAGTACCCGGGAGCATTTACGCTGAACGATTCGAAGGGCAAGGCCTTCTGCGATAGCGGATTTACCGACACCAGGTTCTCCAATGAGGATGGGGTTGTTCTTTTTACGACGGGAGAGAATCTG
>CAYWDY010000295.1:850-1669 GCA_964455985.1 uncultured Flavobacteriales bacterium | reverse complement strand
AACGATAGGATCCAATCGGCCTTCTTCTGCCGCCTTGGTGAGATCCCGTCCGAAATTATCCAGCACAGGAGTTTTGGATTTACTGTCAGTAGGCTTCTTGGTGCCCATACCGCCTGATGGACCTTCGTCTTCACGTGCGTAAGGATCATCGTCGTTAGAATTGGAAGGAGTCTCGGAACGGAAATCCGTACGCATGACATCCAGTTCTTCACGCACGATGTCGTAATTGACACCATATTGGGAGAGTATCTGAGAAGCGATGTTATCCTCGTCTTTCAAGATAGCCAACAGCAGATGCTCGGTTCCGATGACATCGCTTTTGAAAACCTTGGCCTCGAGGTAGGTTATCTTCAAGGCTTTCTCAGCCTGCTTGGTCAGGGGGATATTTCCCAGGTTACCGGCATTTCCGCCAGTCATCCGGACCGAATTTTCGACAGATTTACGAAGTTCACCCAGGTTGATACCCAGTGACTTCATGATTTTGATAGCCATGCCTTCGCCTTCGCGGATCAAGCCCAGCAATAAATGTTCACAGCCGATGTAATCGTGTCCCAGCCGTAATGCCTCTTCGCGACTGAACGTGATCACGTCTTTCACACGAGGGGAGAATTTAGCTTCCATGGTTAAATTGATTTATCGTTAACTCTAACGTCGATTCCCAATCCGGGGTTCGCAAAAGAACCCTCAAGATATCAACAATTTGGTGCTTTTTACCACACTTTTCGTCAGCAAGTAACGTGCTATTCATTAATACCCTGACATTCCGTCAGCTTCTTTTTCACCAAAAAACTGTTCGAAGAAACCGCCGAAAATCGCCTG
>CAYWDY010000295.1:0-840 GCA_964455985.1 uncultured Flavobacteriales bacterium | reverse complement strand
AAAAGCGAAAGCCCGGTACCGGAATATCCCGTTTATGCTGTGGTTTTCAAGTACATCACGTTAATTACCTAAACCTGACACAGCATGGCTGAAGGAGAAAAAATCATACCCATTAACATTGAAGAGGAAATGCGTACAGCCTACATCGATTATTCGATGTCGGTTATTGTTTCCCGGGCCCTCCCGGATGTACGCGACGGATTGAAGCCGGTTCACCGCCGGGGACTGTTCGGGATGCAGGAATTGGGTGTTTTCAGTAACAGACCTTACAAAAAGTCAGCCCGTATCGTTGGAGAAGTATTGGGTAAATACCACCCACATGGCGATGGTTCGGTATATGATGCCATGGTTCGTATGGCTCAATATTGGAGTCTCCGCTACCCGCTGATCGACGGTCAAGGTAACTTCGGTTCCATGGACGGTGACAGTCCGGCTGCTATGCGTTACACCGAGGCTCGCCTGCGTAAGATCGCCGAGGAGATGCTGGAGGATATCGATAAGGATACGGTTGATTTCACCCTCAATTTCGACGATTCCTTAAAAGAGCCCACGGTATTACCCTCCAAAATCCCTAATCTCCTGGTTAATGGCGCATCCGGAATTGCGGTCGGTATGGCCACTAACATGGCACCACACAACCTTCGGGAAGTTATCGATGGAATCATCGCCTACATAGCCAACCGTGAGATTACTGTGGAAGAGCTGATGAAACACGTGCTGGCTCCTGATTTCCCAACAGGTGGAATCATTTACGGATACGGAGGAGTCAGGGAAGCCTATCTCTCGGGCAGGGGAAAAGTGGTCATGCGCGCACGTGCCGAAATCGAGCAAGAGAACGGT
>CAYWDY010000294.1:2868-3289 GCA_964455985.1 uncultured Flavobacteriales bacterium | reverse complement strand
GCACGCAGGCAAAGGAATAGGTAAAGCGGCATGTTTCGCTACACTTTCCATCGCTTTCCATGAATTGGAATTGCACCGCGTCTGGTTGAAGGTGAGGGTGGATAACCCCGCCGCCATCCGCATCTACGAATCCTGCGGCATGACAATCGAAGGAACGTTGCGCGAAGATGTCTTCAAGCAGGGCCGCTTCGTCGATCAATACCTGATGGCGATACTTGAAAACGAATTCCATAACCGTTGAAGAGGCCTTTTCATATCTATCTGTTTTCGCCGTATTGCCTGCTTAGGCCTACGACGAACCGCATCTATGACATGCGGCTGTGTGATGGGTTTGCCGGTCACGATCAACAGGTGACGGTAGTATATCCGTTCACCTACATGAAAGAGAATATTGCACCGTCGGCTATTCCGGCATCGTACG
>CAYWDY010000294.1:285-2858 GCA_964455985.1 uncultured Flavobacteriales bacterium | reverse complement strand
CTGGAACACTCACCGTCGTGGTGGCGGTTCGTGGTTCTCCTTGCCGCCTTCTCCGTTGCGGCACTTCGGATATGTATCACGGGAATCCTCACCAGAAGGCATACGCTCCTTGTTTCGCGTGATGCGAAATCCTTGATACCGGCCTTGCTGCTCCGCAAACTCACGCGAGGACTCTTTCCGGCGCGTGTCGTTTACGTGGCCTCCGAGGTCAAGAAAAACCGAATCTATCGTTGGGTCGTTAAAAATTCCGACGGCGTCATGGCTGGAGTCACCTCCACCCGCGAAGCCATCCAGAAACTCGTGCCGGTACCCGACCATAAGTTCATGCTATCCCTAGCGCCGGTGCCCGAACCGTTGATCGACTGTTCCAAGGAGGAGGCCAGAAACGAAATCGGTTATTCGGATACTAAACCGCTCGTCGTCTACACCGGGAAGCTGGGCACGGATGTCCATGAATTGCGCTATATTTTTCAGGCTGCCAAGCAGCTTCCGGAGTTTAACTTTCTCTTCACCGGTGGCCGGCCATCTGCAGTAGGGGCGGTCAAATCTTTATGCCGAGAAATGGGAGTGGACAATGTGATCTTCACCGGTTTCTTCAACGACTCCACTTATGTGCGGTATTACCAGCTGGCGGCGGATGTGCTAGTGTCGTATTACACGTCAAAAGACCACTTGGTCGAATTCAATTACCCGCAGAAGGTGAACGAATACATGACCACAGGCAACGTCGTGGTCACACCTGATTTTCCCGCCACCCGCGACGTGTTGAACGATAGGAATGTCATTTTTGTGAAACCGGATGATCCGCTGGCCTTGGCCGCTGGCTTGCGTCGTGCGGTCGAAGATCCGGAGCAGTCCCGTCGCCTGGCTCGTCAAGCGAAAGAAGACCTGAAAGCGTTGACCTTTGAGCGACGTACGGCGGAGTTTCTCGCCTTTGCGGAAAGGCTTTGATACTGCTGCCTTCCTGCGTACCTTTCTGCCTCTTCGTTTATCCCACCCGAACATGAGGACTTTTCATTACCTCCTTCGTGATTTCGTCAATACCGGTGAGTCGCTGCTGCCTTCCGGATCGTTAAGCGCTAAATGCTCGGCGTTATGTCTGGCTTTCGCTTCCGAATCCTCCGTTTCAGCGGCCGATGTTCGTACGTTCCGTTGGTCGGCTTATTCGGGTAATGATCCTTCGCTAGTAGGATTAAAGCAGTTTTTGGCGCCTGTAACGGATGACCTGGTCACCGTGATCCTGCATGGCAGTAGCGGCGACGGAAGAACCACGACCTACAGTGATGTCGATGCCTTGGTGATTGTCAGGGATGAGGTCTTTCTAGATGTACGACGCCTTCAGAACCTGGGACGGCAACTGTCGCGCGCCCGCAAGTTCTTTTACCGATACGATCCGTTGCAGCATCATGGCTGGTTCATCCTCGCGGAAAAAGACCTTCGTCAGTTTCCGGAGCCTGTCCTTCCGTTAGAAGCATTGCAGGATGCTTCCGTACTGCTGGGAAAAGATTCACTGAAAATCTACTATCAACCCCAGGACCACGCCTACTACAAGTTGCATGCGTTGCATCTGACGGATAAGCTGATCCGGCAATTGGCATCCGGTTGGCGTCCGTCCAACGTGTATCAGTTAAAATCACTCTTCAGTGAGTTCATGATGTTGCCCGTCTTGTTTCAGCAGGCGAAAGAGGGTAGGGGCTGTTCCAAGCGGGATAGCTTCTCGACCGTTGCCGCATCGTTTCCTGCTTCGACCTGGCGTATCATGAACGATATTTCTGACATACGTTCCCAGTGGCATTACCAGCCTTCTTCGCTCAGTCGTTGGATCTTAACGCGTACGAACGCCTTTTTCACTCTTTTGCGCAAGCGTTGGCCCACCGCCATTCCGGGAACCTTGAAGCAGCGATTGACCCCCGGCTTTTACCAAGACATGTTGTCGTTGGCCCGCGCCATGAAAGCAGTCTTGGAATCCTAGTCCCATCCGCTTTCAGGTAAACCAATTGGCGGTGACTTCGTATAACGTCCACCGACGTCATCCACCTATGTCTTCCTTTCTTCCTGACGACCTCCCTGTCCGCCACGCGGCTGCGGATTACACGCGTGCCGTGGAGGATATGGTGGCTCGCTTATCGGCCATCCCGGATATCGTTTCGGTGTATGGAATCGGCGGGGTAGGAGCTCCCGGTATATCGGATCTTGATATGGTCGCCGTGGTACGCGACGGAGCCACCTTGGAAATGGATCCTCGGGCTGGATTGAGTGTGTCGGGAAGTTACCTCTTCATCCATACGCTCTACGGTGCTTGTGTTTCCCAATTCAAGTCGGCTCAGTCATATTCCTTTTTCCGTCCCTACCGCTTGCTGTACGGGGAAGACCTGCTTTCGACCGAAAGCCTACCCGAACCTCATTCGGCGGTCAGGACCCAAGTGGCGATGGAGTACCTCCTCAAATTCCATATCAGCGTGGTTATGCAACGGGTTTACCGGATGGTACGTGTACGCAGCTTGCTCCTCAACGGGAAAGGCGCTGCCATCGACATCCGCCACTTCGATCCAGATAACCATGAGGCCAATGCG
>CAYWDY010000294.1:0-268 GCA_964455985.1 uncultured Flavobacteriales bacterium | reverse complement strand
CCATGTCGAGTTACGTCCTTCTGCCGCGTGGAAGTACCGTCATCAGGGAATACGACTTCCGTTTTTGCACCGGTGGTTTGGCCGTGACTATTTCAAATTGCTGAACCGATTGAACCGGATCACCTTTGAGATTCCATTCCGTCAGGATGGAATTCCTCAACCGGTTCTTGATTACTTCTCCTTCAACGCGGAGCACCGGAACTATAACCGGATACATTTACCGCGATTCCTTCCCTTGACCTCCAGCCTTCACGTCCGATGAACAACC
>CAYWDY010000293.1:0-3342 GCA_964455985.1 uncultured Flavobacteriales bacterium | reverse complement strand
AGGTTCTGACTTTCTACAATGCGATAGCCAACAACGGTCGCATGGTAAGACCCAAATTTGTCAAAGAAATCCGCCACAGTGGTCAATTGGTGGAGGAGTTTCCTACGGAAGTCATCCGCGACAGTATCGCTTCTCAAGTTGCCTTGGCCAAGGCCCGAGCCATGATGGAGGGTGTTGTCGAGCATGGTACAGCGTCTGTGCTGAAAAGCTCACCGTATAAGGTAGCCGGTAAAACCGGAACGGCCCGGATCAATAAGCCCAAGTTCGGTTACGACAAAGACCACGTTTCCTACCAGGCTTCGTTTGTCGGATACTTCCCGGCGGATAAACCCAAGTACAGTTGTATGGTGGTTGTTTATGCTCCGTCGAATAACGTGTATTATGGTGGGGCAGTGGCAGCGCCGGTATTCAAAGACATCGCCGATAAGGTTTTCTCTACACGGCTTGATCTGCAATCAGTACCGCTGGTCAAGGATACCAATGTCAAAGATCCCCTCCCGCTCGTCAAAGCTGGATCACAACAAGATATGGCTCGCGTCCTGGATGCTATGGCCATTGCTCATGCCCCACTGGTTGAAGAAGCTTCGTGGGTCAGCACCAGCAACGACAAATACAGTATCGCACTTACGGACCGTAAGTCGGAAGACGGTCGAGTTCCGAATGTGACAGGCATGGGCTTACGCGACGCGTTGTACGTGCTCGAGAATCAAGGTCTTCATGTCCGCGTACAAGGCAAAGGCTGGGTCGTCAAGCAATCTATTCCATCTGGAACACCGGTCAAACGGGGATCATCCATTGAACTCATACTGAACTGATGAAACTGCTGAAAGACATACTCTATAAGGCGGGAATCCTGGAGGTGGTAGGATCCACTTCTGTGGAGATCGCCGAGGTATGCTTCGATTCCAGGAAAGCCAGACCGGGCTCTTTGTTTGTCGCTGTGAAGGGAACGCAGTCCGATGGACATCAGTTCATTGCTTCCGTAGTAGCGGCCGGTGTAACAGCTGTCGTAGTAGAGACCCTTCCGGAAGAACGTTCAGCGGCTGTGACATACGTCCGTGTGCAGGATTCTGCGTATGCCTTGGGAACCATCGCGTCCAACTTTTTCGACAATCCGTCGGAGAAGCTGAAGCTGGTGGGAGTGACGGGAACCAACGGAAAGACGACGACCGTTACGTTGTTGTTCCAACTCTTCCGTCAGCTTGGTTTTTCTGTCGGCTTGCTTTCCACCGTACGAAATCAGATCAATGATCAAGTCATTCCCAGTACGCATACTACGCCTGATCCGATTCAGCTCAACGCGTTGTTGTCCGCTATGGTGGAAGAGGAATGCACCCATGCATTCATGGAAGTGAGTTCGCACGCTGTGGTGCAACATCGGATTGCCGGATTGACTTTTGCCGGCGGTGTATTCACCAACATCACGCACGACCACTTGGATTATCATAAGACGTTCGACGCCTATCTGAAAGCCAAGAAAGGATTCTTTGACGGCTTGGGCGAACAGGCATTCTCTCTTGTCAATGTTGACGACAAAAATGGATTGGTCATGTTGCAGAACACCAAAGCAACACGACATACCTACGCGGTACGAAGTATGGCTGATTTCAAATGCCGTCTGCTGGAAAATCAGTTTACCGGACTGCTCTTGAATATGGACGGTCAGGATGTATTATGCCGGTTGGTAGGAAGTTTCAATGCCTATAACCTGACGGCTGCTTACGCTACGGCGGTGCTTTTGGGCCAGGAGAAACTCCAAGTTCTTACGGCACTAAGTCTGTTAGTGCCGGTAGAAGGCCGCTTCGATTATATCACTTCGCAACAGGGTGTTGTCGGTGTTATTGATTATGCGCATACGCCGGATGCTTTGCAGAATGTGTTGAACACATTACATGATGTCGCTTCCGGGCAGGGCCGCATCATCACCATCATCGGTTGCGGAGGCGATCGGGATGCGGCTAAGCGTCCATTGATGGCCCGCATCGCCTGTGAGATGAGCAATAAGGTCATTCTCACCAGCGATAATCCGCGTTCGGAAGATCCCGCTTCCATCATCCAACAGATGGAGAAAGGGGTTCCCATTGCCGACGCCAAGAAATCTGTTTCCATCGTGGACCGTCTTGAAGCCATCAAGACGGCGGTGATGTTGGCGGAGCCGGGTGACATCATACTGCTGGCCGGAAAGGGCCATGAGAAATACCAAGAGGTGAAAGGGATCCGTCATCCCTTCGACGATAAGAAGGTGCTCGAAGAACTATTCAAAATCATGGCCTGATCATGCTCTACTACCTGTTTCGTTACCTCGATAACCAGTATGATTTCCCAGGGGCGGGTGTATTCCAGTACATCTCCTTTCGGGCTGCCATGGCCGTCATCACCTCGTTGGTGATTTCACTACTGTTCGGCAAGCGTATCATTCGATTGTTGCGCCGGATGCAGGTCGGCGAAACCGTTCGGGATCTCGGACTGACCGGGCAGATCGAGAAACAGGGAACGCCGACCATGGGTGGATTCATCATCCTGGCCGCTATTCTTATTCCTACGTTGCTCTTCGCACGCTTGCTCAATGTCTATATCATCCTCATGCTGGTCACTACCATATGGTTGGGACTCATCGGATTTTTGGACGATTACATCAAAGTATTCAAGAAAGATAAAGAGGGCTTGGCAGGTCGCTTCAAGGTGCTTGGTCAGGTGGGTTTGGGTCTGATTGTAGCACTAACCCTTTACTTGAACCGTAATGTCGTGGTGAAAGAGCGGTTGACTAAACCACAGATCACTGTACAGCACGTGAATTCGAATGTCATTGAGGACATCCGCCAGAACGAAGAGGCCTTGTATTCGCGGGAGGCGGTCAAATCAACCACCACCACCATCCCGTTCATCAAGAACCACGAGTTCGATTACGCTTATCTCATCAAATGGATCGGACCTGATTTCAAAAGCTGGTCGTGGCTCATCTTCATTCCGATGGTGATCCTGATCATCACCGCTGTTTCAAACGGAGCCAACATCACCGACGGTATCGACGGACTAGCCACCGGCACGTCAGCCATCGTCGGAGCGACGTTAGGAATACTGGCTTACGTTTCCGGTAATACGGTATTTGCGAATTACCTCAACATCATGTACATCCCCTTTACCGGTGAGCTCATGGTATTCATGGCGGCTTTCGTCGGTGCTTGCGTGGGATTCTTATGGTATAACGCTTATCCGGCGCAGGTATTCATGGGCGATACTGGAAGTCTGGCCTTAGGGGGTATCATCGCCACTTTTGCAATTGCCATACGCAAGGAACTTTTAATTCCGATCCTGTGCGGCATCTTTTTCATCGAGAATCTC
>CAYWDY010000292.1:0-3354 GCA_964455985.1 uncultured Flavobacteriales bacterium | reverse complement strand
CATCATCCTTTGGAAACATAATCATCTTTCCTTCTAGAGGAGATTCAGAATCTTGACCCTCCTCATGCTGGTGATCTTCATTTAGCTTCTTGTTTTTAAAAATCATTTTAATCTCCTTAGTGTGAATCATCATACTCTACTTCCCAGCGATATCCATGTAAATTTGACTGTGGGATATTATTGTGAAGTGCCACAAATCTTAGCATCGGACCTTTTGATGAAAAATTTGCAATAAATTGTCCATTATTTTGAATTTCTATCTCTAGCTCTGGAAAAAATTTAGAATATCTTAAAAATACATGGTGATTATCTCTTACTTGGCTAAAATTTCCGGTCCAAATTATTGTATTTATTTCTAAAAATAAATTTTGAATTCCCATCATCATAAAGTTAGTTGTTTTTCCCAATCTTCTTCCATACTCAAGAATGTCTTTTGATGAAAGATGATCCATAAAAAGAGCTCTTGTTTTTACATCTATCATATGAGATTTAGGATCTTTTAAACCACATCTTGTGTAAATTTCTTTCAAATCCATGGTAATATTTTACCGTCAAAATATGAAAGAGAGAATTCAAATTTTAAAGAAAGCTTTTGAAAAAATAGGAAAGGATACTGAATCAAAAAGACTTGAGGCGGTTGAGACTAAATCAAATACCGGTCTTGTTATTGCTATTGGTGGTGCCGAAGATAAAAGCTTTCATGGTAAAATACTGAATAGAGTCTTTAATCTGGCCGGAGGAAAAGAAATTAATATAACCATAATTCCTTGGGCATCAGAAAAAAAAGATGCCGGAGAGATTTATAAAAAAATATTTTTACACCTTGGAGCAAAAGAAGTCTTTCTGCTGAAAGATAAAGATGAAGAAAAGTCTAAAAAATGCATAGAAAAATCGGCACTACTATTTTTTATAGGTGGAGATCAGAAGAGACTTTTAGATACATTGGAAGAATTGAATTTAATCGATCACATCAGAGGCAGTAATGCCGATGGATTAGTCGTTGCCGGTACATCAGCAGGAGCTTCTATCTTAGGCGAGCATATGCCATACTATTCTAGTGAAGAAGAAAAAACACTTTACTTCAAAGGACTAAACCTGATTCCAAATTCTATTATTGACCAGCACTTTTCCCAAAGACATAGAATAAAAAGGCTTCAAAACGCGGTGGAGAGATTCCGTGGAGCAACTGGATATGGGATTGATGAAGATTCCTGCGTAGGGTTTTTAGAAGGAGAAGAAATATTTTCGCTTGGAACTGGAAGTGTAATGATTACACCGCCAGAAAGTTAATCTTTATCTAGTGAAAATAGGTGGTAACCACAACATAACGGGCAGTGATATAATTTTTTTATTTCATTAAAATCACGCCTTGCTTTTTCTATTGCTTTTTGTGCCTTCTCTCTTGTTGTGTACCGCTTCTTCGTAAGGCACCCCCTATCAATCCATTTTCCGCTCTCGGATCTCCTTCCCTTCACTTAATCTTATCCAAATGAAAGGTCACTTCTTCGGTAGATGCTGGTTGAAAGATTCTAATTTTCAGTTTTAAAAGAGCTTCTTGCCATTCTTCTATTGTAACATTTTTTTTATTGATTTTAAGAATTGCAGGGTATTCAAATCTAGATTTGGCCTCTGAGTTTTTTGATTTCATGGCCTTACGAATTACAGATAGAGCAGCCGCTTTACTTTGATAAATTTTGCCAACCCTAGAATTATCTATTGCGGATGTAAGTCCAGTTTTAATTCTAACTGGATTTCCATCTTCACTCAAAATTTGATAAAGTTCTGGAATCTTATCTTTCTTTGCTTTGGCCATTAAAATCCAGCTCCTCCTTTATTTGATTTAATATCTCTTCCCATATTTGAAAGAGACTCATTTAAAGAAGATTCAATATCTGCATCAGATATCTCATAAGATCCTCTGGCAAAAGACTTGCTTGCCGCTGCCATATAAATCCCCTTAACAAATGCAAAAGAATGACCTCTTGACATCTCAGATACGTGAGCTATCATTGACTCAGAAATAGAATCATCTGAGGTTAATTTTGTTAAATAGTTGACCATGCTTTCTTTTGATGGAGCTTCAAAAGGAACCCTAAGATCAAATCTTCCTGGTCTACAAAGAACCTGAGAATCAATTCTTTCTGGATTATTAGCGGTAGCAATTAAGATTGAATTTTTTCTCTGAGAAACTCCATCTAGAGCATTAAGTATTGCTGAAAATGAAACTGGTGTTTTTAGACCTTCTTCCTTAGAAAAGAATCTATCCACATCCTCAAGCAGCAAAACTCTAATTCTTGGGTTTTCATCTACAGCCTTAGTAGGCTCCGCATGAAATAGTCGATTACCAGGTGGCGAGATTTCTAAGTGATCTTCTGCAGAATATTCAGAGCTATCTCCAGAAATCCACTTTAGGAAAGATTCATCAGGGTCTTCGTACCTACCGGTAAAAGAAAAGGTGCTGGGTGTAGTGCTGAAATAATTTGCAATAGACCGAATAGCAGATGTTTTTCCATTTCCGGGTGGACCATAAAGAAGATATGATCTGGAATAAGGTAACTCTCTCTTGTCAAACCAGCTTTTTGAGTTTGAAAAAAATATAACATCATTCTTTAATGAAGCAGTTTTATCTGTCCAAAAAACGCTATCAAGAACTTCTGGATTATAAGATGGTGGTGATAGCGAAATGGACGCTATAAAGTTTCTTATCTTTTCCCAATCCCTTCTTCTGCATAAAATACCATAATCCCTAATTGCAATAGGAGCATCGCCACCTGGCAGGGTAAAAAGATAGTCGCTCTTCTCCTTCCACCTACTACCAGATACAAAGAAGTCTCTCTCAAATCCATAATGAGAAACATCTTCTAGCTTGGAAATAAAAGCTCTTGTTTCTTGAGAAAATCTAAAGACTATTGCCTCGTCCCACTTGCATCGCAGAAATTTGGCAATAAACTCAGCATCTGCTTTGAGCAGATTCACTATTGATGTAGGTGGACGATAAATATAGTTTGTAACTATATCTTCAGATCCAACATCAAATCCATCATACTCTGCAATTCTATCCAACACCTTAGACATATTATCTCCTCCAGTCATTTTAATCATTCCATCCCCACCAATGAAGGGTTCTAATATCATCAAATTCATAATTGGGTATGTCAAATTCTTCGGCCAAAATTTGTGCGGCCTCTATTTGATTCATATCTAGCAGCATATAAATGCTCGTAATTATCTCAGATTTGCTCATAATCTGCCTCCTTTTGGTGGTGCATAACATCCAGACTTACTTGACTGGAAGTAAACGATCTAGATTAAAAATAATCCATTCCATAGCATCTGGTGTCTGATTTTTTACAA
>CAYWDY010000291.1:0-3363 GCA_964455985.1 uncultured Flavobacteriales bacterium | reverse complement strand
GCCCGGTGCACTGGCCTCTGCTCCCCCCCTGCGCGAAGGCCAGTGGTTAACAAAGAAATGCATCGGTTCACCATCGTACATGCCGTATACATAGAGAATATCACGCGTGTGACGAATAGAACCATCGTCGTTCTTTAGCGGTACCGTAATCGATTCACTGTACTGGGGGGTGAAATACTTCGGATTGTACATCAGGGCTACATCCACCCCTCGGTCATCGGGTGAATCGTAGTGAACGATTTTCAAATTACGGGAACGAAGTTTAGGGTGAAGAGTAAGAACTTCTAAAACGGCTTTGTTCTCGATTTCAGCACATCCCAAGACCGACCATCCATCAGGCGTGCGGTCGGTGCCGATCTGCGACAACACGTCAGCCAATTTATCTGTCTTGTCCAAAAAGACTTCCCCCGTATAATGCTTGGTTCCTTCCGGCAGAAACTCCTCGTCGCTCTTCAAGGGATCATTGAGGGTGTCGTAATAATTTTCTAGGTTGTAAAAGGCCACGACACCGATCTTGTAGGTGACACCTTGTCCGCTGGCCTGCAGCAGGAAAAGGATAAATAGGAAGCACACTGAAAAGAGCCTTGTTTTTTTCATGGTTGGGGTCAATGGGGCGACAAACTTACAAAATGCAGGTGGCTAAACGGAATTTGAGGCTGAATTAAACAAAATAACGACTTATCAACCGTCGACCGATTTTTTAGATGAATTAAGCCGGAATTCATGTTAAAAATTGGCCGACAATCGGGAATTCGGTTAGCTTTGCCTCCCCTATAATATGTCGTTACATGCGAATCCCTAAAACCATTCTCAAACACCTCTTTTTCCTGCCCCTCATTTTCTTGATGGCCACAAATGTGTCATTCGGACAACAAGGGTCCATAGGCGGAATTTTATTGGACGAAGCCAACCGGCCTGTGATCGGAGCGACAGTTACCCTAAAAGGAAAGGAACTCTCGACCGTGAGTGATTCTTCCGGAGCATTCCGTTTCGGGAACTTGGAAAAAGGCGATTACGAATTGGTCATTTCCAGAACTGATTTCAAAACGATGACCGAAATCGTCCACCACGACAACTCCGACCAGTCCATGCGTTACACGGTGGCCGGTATCGCAGCAGATGTCGGAGTAGGTTCCGTCGACAACCTTCCCACGATTTCCATCTCGGAAGATGAAATCAAGGACAACGGTTCGTCAACAGTATCCAGCATCCTGAGTTCGTCCCGTGATCCGTTCATTTCGGCGGCCACTTACAGTTTCAGCACAGCGCGCTTTCGCATACGCGGTTACGACGACGATAATTTCATCACCTTCATGAACGGCATTCCGCTGATGGACCTTTCCAACGGTCGCACCACATTCAATGCCTGGAGTGGCTTAAATGACGTCGTGCGCTCCCGCGAAAGTTCGATCGGCATGTCTGAGGTTCCATTCTCCTTCGGTGGGATCGGCGGAGCCTATTACATAGACAGCCGCGCTTCTCGTCAACGCAAGCAGCTCCAAGTCACCTATTCTGCTTCGAATCGTACCTACGACAACCGCTTCATGGTCACGTGGGGATCGGGCGTCAACAGCAAAGGATGGTCCACCAGTTTCTCGTACTCCCGCCGTTGGGCCGAGGAGGGTTTCGTGCCAGGTACATTCTATGAAGGAAACTCGTTCTTCGCTGCCGTGGAAAAACAGATCAATACGCGCCACTCATTATCCCTTACTGCCTTCGGCTCGTTCACGACCAACGGTCGTGCCGGTCTGGCGATCAAAGAAATTCAGGAAATCGCAGGCAGTAACTACTACAACCCTCTGTGGGGATATCAGAACGGACAAGTTCGCAACTCATCCGTTGCCAAAGGCCGGCAGCCGGTGGTCATCCTTCAGCACGATTGGAAAATCGATGAATCTTCTTCCTTACAAACATCCCTCGCCTATAACTCAGGATCATACAAAGTCTCCGGCATGGATTGGTACAACGCCGCCGATCCGCGGCCTGACTATTACCGAAATCTCCCCAGCTTCGATCCGTTCAACGGCGAAGATCCCCAGGAATACAACCTCTATGCGCAACAGATCCGCACGAACCTGGAAGAAAATGAGTCCGCTCGTCAGATCCAGTGGGACCGGCTCTACGAAGCCAATGCGATGAACGACACGGTATTCAACGGAGCAACGGGCACATGGGCTAAATACATTGTAGGCAACCGTGTGACTGATACGAGACGTGTCTTCTTCAACTCCACCTATTCCAAAGTGGTGAATGACCGATTCACCGTGAACGCTGGATTGATGGCTCAACGACAGAACAGCCATTACTATCGCACTGTAAACGACCTTTTGGGTGCTGATTTTTATGTTGACTTGAATCAATTCGGCGACTTTAACAATACGGGGGACCCCAATCTTATCCAGAATGACTTGAACAATCCCAACCGCATTGTTTACGTAGGCGACCGATACGGGTATGACTATTCTGCTTTGTTGGGCAACTCACAACTTTGGGGACAGGGCACTTATATATTTGACCGTTTCGACTGTTACTTCGGCCTCAGCCTTGGAAACACCACCTTCCAGCGTGACGGATTCATCCGCAATGGTATTTTCCCGGAGGACTCCTACGGGAAATCAGCAAAAGAATCCTTCTTCAATTACGGCATCAAAGGTGGAACCACCTACAAGTATAACGGAAGGAACTACTTCGTTCTGAACGCCCAGTACCGCACTCGTGCTCCCTACTTCGAAAATGCATTTGTGTCTCCCAGCACACGCAATGTACTGGTCGACGATTTGGAACAGGAGAAAATCACGTCGGTTGAAGGCGGCTATGTCCTGAAATCGCCACGTTTGAAAGCCAAAGTGATGGGCTATGTCACGCAATTCAATGACGGAACCGATACACGCCGTTTCTACCACGAGGAATTCAATACGTTTGTGAACTACTCCCTGACCGGAATCGACAAGCGCCACATCGGTTTGGAATTCGGAGCCGAAGTCAACCTGGGCCGTGGATTCACTGCGATGGCGGTTGCTTCCGTGGGCCAGTTCGTTTACACTTCGCGTCCGCTAGGAACCGCTACCCAAGACAACAAAGACACGGTGCTTATCACCGACGAAACCATTTACATCAAAGACATACGCGTCGCCAACGGGCCTCAGAGCGCTTACTCCATCGGCGTCAACTACCGCTCACCCAAATTCTGGTTCGCATCCATGAACGTGAATTACTTCGACCACATCTACACCGATGTGAATCCCGCGCGCCGCACATTGCAAGGACTTGACCTTGTCAATCCGGGTACGGATCAATGGGTAGCCATCCTGTCGCAGGAGCGCCTTCCCGGTCAAATGACCGTTGATGTCTCTGCCGGCTACT
>CAYWDY010000290.1:3039-3368 GCA_964455985.1 uncultured Flavobacteriales bacterium | reverse complement strand
ACATCTTACGGCTCGTGTTCACGCCGTCTCCTACGACTTGGTAGAAGTAGATTCCGGACGAATAACTACGTACATCCACTTCGATGGTGTAAGGTGTGTTAGCCAGGAAATCCTGCTCGGGCAACGCTTCCACCAATCGACCGTCGACATCATAGATGTTAAGAGCTAGGCGCATGTCTTTGGCGGCTTGCAAGGTGATAAAGGTGGACGTGGAGGCCGGGTTCGGGTAATTCTGCTCAAGGCCGACAGTACTATTCATATCCACCTCCAGCTGACGGGCGTTCAGGTTTCCGCAGCGTGCGACCAGATTACCTCGGGCGATCTTCTGT
>CAYWDY010000290.1:0-3029 GCA_964455985.1 uncultured Flavobacteriales bacterium | reverse complement strand
TGTGCCGCTCCAGCGGCTGGTGAAGTAGATTGAATTACCGGAATAAATGGTGATAGAGAGCGAGTCATTGATCCCCGGTTCGCCACGATCAGTTCCCACGACACGGAACGAAGCGTTTGAAAGGACGCGGTTGGAACGATGTGACCACGAATGGCCGGAGTTTCCATGGTGTTCATCATCATCATCGTCCTCGTCATCATCGTCGTCGTCATTATTTCCGCAGTTGAAATCCGAAATATCGTATACGTCTCCTTTTCCGGTGAAGACGAACTTGCCCGTGGTGGAATCGACAGTCAATGTGTAGAAATTGTATCCTTTTAACTGGAACGAATGCAATTGACCTCCTTCGGTCCGACGGAAAATCGTATTGATTTTTCCGTACAGTCTTCGGCCGCTCCGTTGGTACTTGACGTTAAAACCGAAATTATTCCGGGTGCCTGCATCGCCTGCTTTGATGCCGACTGAATTAGATAGCACGAGATATCCGCCACCTGTGACGAAATCACTGACCGGCTTGGATACGGTGACAACTACATCTGCTGTGGAAGAGTCGCTGACGTAGTAGTTCGTCACGATGATGCCTATCGTGTAACTCTCGCTGTTGTTGGATCCGATGTTGGTGCTCCAATTGTAATTGACTGTGCCGACACGTGTGTCCGAGGAAGTGACCAAACTTACTGGCAGGTCGGCAACAATGACATTCCCGTTATCCCGGTTTACGAAAGTCACCATGGCGTTTCGGATGTCACCAGCCTGCAAGTCTGTGGAGCCGGGAAGTGAAGAGTTGTCCATCACCGTGGCTGAAAGGTTTACGGTTGCGTTGCTGGAGGAGTACGAGGAGGTGTACACAAACGTCGTACCTGAGAAAACCGCCTGTGCATTCTCCGGTGTGATCACGAGGGTGTCGGTGATTTGAGGGGCCAGGATTACTGCCGGGTTGATGCCGGTGAATTGGGCATTTACCTGACGACTGCCCGGAGCCATTTGTCCCGTCGGTGCGGTTCCGAACGGAGTCGGTTCCAACAGCGGTACGGTGAGCATTCCCACCAAGTCCGATCCGGAAGCCATCATGGCCGCGGTTCCAACGGATTGTGTTCCGATACTGAATGATACTCCGGTAGCGGCCGACATGGCGGCGCCGTTTACGATACGTGCTGTCAACGTCACTTGATCGCTATACTGAACAGTATCAGCCGACAAACTGAGTCGCGCTGAAAGCGGAGCAGCGGTCATCACTGTAACGACGAATGAACAGGAGGAGCTATTGCCGGCTGCATCGGTAGCGGTATGTGTTACCGTAGTGGTTCCCATCGGGAATACTGTCCCACTGGCTAAACCAAGGTTCCGTACCAAGGTCGGTGTGCCGCAGTTGTCGTTTGCTGTAATGGTATAGGTACAGATGGCACCGTTCACAGATGGATCGAACGGCAGAGTGATATTCGAAGGACAGGATATGCCGGGTGCTGAATTGTCGATTACTGTTACCGTGGCGGAGCACGAGGAAGAGTTTCCGGAATAATCGGTAGCCGTGAGGGTGACTGTATTGGCGCCTAGGTTGGAGCAATCAAACGAGGAATAGTCGAGGGATAAATTCAGGCTGTGGCAATTGTCGTTATCGGTGGTTCCTGCATCCAGTTGATACGGATAAAGGGTCGCTGATCCAGAGGCATCCAGATAAACATCTACATTTTGGCAGAAGACATCCGGTGCGGTTAAATCAAACAGCAGCACAGAGTTGTCGCAGGAGCTGGAGTTGCCCGCGGCATCGGTGACGGTCAGCGTGTAGGATCCGATATTGTCGATGTTGTTACAATCGAACGTAGTTTGTGACAAACTGTACGTCAGCGGTCCGCCCTCCGGATCGTAGGAGCCGGCATCGGCATCACTGACTAGTAGCTCAAACGTACCGGAAGCAGGCAACTCGGCGGTGACGAAATTACATTGTGCTACCGGAGGCAGGTCTTGTGCTTGCACGACAGTGACCGTGGAGTAGCAGGAGTTGCCGTAACCGGCCGGAGAGAAGACAGTCAGGGTGACGGAATTCGGGCCGAGGTTGGAGACATCGAATTGAGATTGACTCAAGACATACGTCAAGGTTCCGCCGCATGCCGCAGAGGATCCTCCATCGATATCCGAAGGAAGCAACGTGGCCGTCGAGCCAACCAGATTGAGTGTGAAGTTTTGGCAGATGGCCGTTGGCGGATTGTTATCGGTGACGTCCACATAGGCTGTTCCTTGCGCCGTATTGCCACTGGCATCCGAAATGGTGAATACGACTGGCTGGAATCCGATGTCAGCACAGGTGAAGGTGACCGGACCGCTGATGACGGTGACCGGGCCGCCGCATTCATCGTAGGAGCCGCCGTCCAAGAAAAATCCATCTAGGGTAGCCGTTCCGTTGGCATCGAGACTGACGGGGACGAAATTTCCAATCGGCGTAGGAGGCGTGACGTCGTGCACCGTTACCGTAGCCGTGCACGTGGCCGAGTTGCCCGAATAATCGGTGGCGGTGAGGTTAACAGTATTCGCTCCGATGTTCGTGCAATCGAAGGAAGACTGATCGACAGAATAGGAAATAGCGTGGCAATTGTCGTTATCCGTCGTTCCGCCGTCAAGGTCCGTAGCATTGATAGATGCTGATCCGAACATATCTAGGTTTACGTCGATATTCTGACAAATGGTATTGGGCACGGTCAAATCATACAGCAGTACAAAATTGTCACAGGAGCTGGAGTTGCCTGCAGCATCGGTGACGGTCAGCGTGTAGGATCCGAGATTATCAATGTTGTTACAGTCGAACGTGGTTTGAGAGAGACTGTACGTGATTGATCCGCCCTCCGGATCATAGGAGCCTGCATCGGCATCGCCTTGCGTCAATTCATATGTGCCGGAAGCAGGCAGCTCAGCTGTGACGAAATTACACTGCGCTACCGGAGGCAGGTCTTGCGCTTGTACGACAGTGACCGTGGAATAACAGGAGTTGCCGTAACCGGCCGGAGAGAAGACAGTCAGGGTGACGGAATTCGGGC
>CAYWDY010000289.1:1718-3415 GCA_964455985.1 uncultured Flavobacteriales bacterium | reverse complement strand
CCTCCCATTCAAGCCAATACCCCGCATGGACTGAATGAAGCTATAGATCGCTGGTGGGATTTTGATATGAGTCCAACTATGTCAGCCGATATCACACTGCGTTATAACGGAACTGAAAATACACTTCCGGCCCCAGCCAATACAGGAGCCCTTGGCATTGCCAGTTGGAATACAACAGCCTGGAATTTGCCATCAGGTACTGGCATCGGCACTACCTCCGGCGTCGGAGTGACAAGCGGATATGGATTAACCGGATTGAATCATGTACTCATCACTTCTCAAACGATTGTACTGCCGGTCGAATTATTGGAATTCAGCGTGAAAAAATCAGGACCAGATCAAGTGAGTATTACTTGGTCAACAGCCTCAGAAAAGAACAACGATTACTTCACCGTGGAAAGAAGCCAAAATGGGGTCGACTTCCAGCCGTTACTCGAAGTGCCGGGATCCGGAAACTCCAATCAACAACGTTCCTACTCAGCCACAGACAACGACCCTTTCCCGGGTCTCTCCTATTACCGGTTGTCCCAAACCGACTATGACGGGTCGTCCAGTCATTCCGAGGTCAGGTATATCCAATTCCAATCATCGGCCTCGGCCAAACCCGTTTCCCTAGACAAGATCGGACCTAATCCCTTTGAGAACAATGTGGACCTGATCGTAACCTTGAAAAGTCCCGGGGCGATTGAGCTGACCGTGCACGACCTAACGGGGAAAATGGTTTGGAAACAATCCGAATCAGGTATTGCTGGAAGCAATTCCATTCATCTCCAGAACATAGGCTTCCTGGCACGTGGATCTTATTTTCTCGAGATCGAATCCAATCATGAAATCATCAGTCAAAAAATAATCAGAAAGTAAATACGTAGAATATGAGAAAACGGAATCATCGCCAGATACTAAGACAACGCACCCGAACCACTACCCGATTGTTAATGGTAGCGGGAGGCTTGGGAATATCAGCGACGCTCATCGTGGGCTGGATGGTATATCTGAATTTACAGGACATCTCCAAGACAAGAGCCTCCGCTAACCAACTTACCTCAGGTACCGGCGGTAGCAGCGAAGAAATCCTTTGTGAGTTCACTTGGGAGAAGGATCCCATAACATCGGCCACCCTCGGCCCGGATGCGATAGCATCCAGCCAGGATGCACATAGCGCGACAGGCGGCCGAGCCTCAACCCGTGGATTATCTGCGGGTAAAAACGGCAAGAACATAGATCTGGTGTTGGAAGAGTCCGAGTTATTCAACCGAGAAGGAATCGACATCAGCATTGACTATCGTGGCTCAGAAACTGACGGATATTTCATCAGCCGTGGAATGTCCTTCTACTTCGACATCGAGCGCAGCAAACTCGCCATTGGTTACCGTACTGAGAATGAGTCAGGAAGTGCTGTATCCGTAAAGGAAGTGACCGAGTATGAAATCATCCGTGATGACCAGTACCGCACCTACCGATTCACCTACAGCCCAATTACCGGACGGGCTGAGATCACCGTAAATGGAGCTCCCGTATGGAGTCATCAAGGCAAATCAAACAGTCCATTGTATTGGAAAAACGGGGGCCATCTTATGATAGGCAAAAACTTAAACGGAGACGGCAGAGATTTGGCCATTTTGGACAACCTCGTAATCCGTTCTTATGGAAGCTCCAGTCCGTTGGCTGAAAGCATGTTGAACTTCATGCTGGAAAAC
>CAYWDY010000289.1:0-1708 GCA_964455985.1 uncultured Flavobacteriales bacterium | reverse complement strand
GAAAACAGGCACAACGACATCCGCGTGCAGGTTGCGTTTTCACAAGAGGAACGTATCGCTAGTTACACGTTGGAGAGATCAAACAACGGCATCGACTTCATCAAAATTGCAACCCTCCATCCTGGCGAAGGCCAAACGAATGAATCGGAACACATCTACACAGACCCTAAGCCGCAAAACAGCTCGGTCTTGTATTACCGGATTCGTCAGAACTTGAAAAACGGCAAGTCCATCAACCATCCGATTTCAGCCATCAAAGTGAATACGAGCAAGAACCTGAGCATCGAGCGGGTCAATCCCGCCAACTTCAGCCAAAGCTTTGACGTTTCCTATTTCGTCCCAAAAGCCGGTCGCGTCTGGATCCAGCTGCAAGACCCGAGCGGAGAGATCGCCTCAACTTCCACCTATGACGCCCAACCGGGAAAAAATGTTCACGTATTCCGTGATAGCAAAGGGCTTCAGAAAGGGAAATATATTCTGAACATCATGTTTGACAACAAGAAGGTTTCGACGGAAGTGGTCAAAATATAATCGTGATGCCTTTCTCGAAGAGAAAGCTACAGAGGACAATCAAACAATAGAACTAGTATTAAAACGAAAAGGCCGCATGATGCGGCCTTTTCGTTTCTCCCGAATCACACGGAAGGTATAATAGGATCCGATCACTGATCGATGCTGACCACTTTGAACTCGGTACGACGGTTAGCCTGGTGTTCTTCTTCCGAACAAGCGACTCCGTTACTGCAACCGTTCACCAATTGATGCTCGCCATATCCTTTGGCGGTGATACGGGTAGCGCTAACGCCATGAGAAACAATATACTTGACCGCTGCATCAGCACGCTTTTGCGAGAGCTCATCGTTATACGCATCGTCGGCCCGTGAATCCGTGTGGGAACTCAATTCGATACGTATCGCCGGGTTATCATTCATGATCTGCACCAGCTTATCCAAGCCTGCAGCAGCGTCTGGTCGGATATCCCACTTGTCAAGGTCATAATAGATATTTTCCAGCACGATGGGCTTGTTTACGATGATCTCCTCCAATTCAAGCTTCAACTTGACGAACATATCTTCGCTCTGGGTCTTACCAACCGTGGAAACGTTCTCGGTGTTGGTGAAATACCCGTCTTTGCTACCCGACACGGAGAAATCACTGCGAGGATTCAATTTGAATTTGAATTTACCGTCCGGACCCGTAGTGACGGGCTGAGATGTTCCGGTCGTATTGTTCTTGAGTTCGACCACTACTCCTTCGACAGGAAGCTGTGTGCGCTTATTGACCGCGATACCCTGCAAGGTGAAGCGGATGTCGTTGAAAGTGACTTGATAAATCTCGTCGATCTCGGTATTGGAGGAATTACGATTACTGGATAAATAACCTTCGGTTCCATTGGGGCTAATGGCCACACCAAAATCATCGTATTGGGTGTTGAACGGATAACCCATGTTAGCAGGAGCCGAAGGAGCACCATTGATCATCGTTGAACTGTAAACATCCAATCCACCCAGTCCGAAACTACCATCCGTGCTGAAATACAGAATGCTGTCTTTCCAGAGATACGGAAAACACTCGTTTCCGTTGGTATTGATGGATGCACCCAAATTCTGCGGATCGCTCCAAACACCGTTCACTTTACGTGTCACGTAAAGATCACTTCCACCCTGTCCGCCTGGACGGTCGCTGGCGAAGTACATCGTATTACCGT
>CAYWDY010000288.1:0-3417 GCA_964455985.1 uncultured Flavobacteriales bacterium | reverse complement strand
CTGCTCATCAATAAAGCACTTTGATATTGTCGAAGTAGAGTTGAGCGCCAACGGAACCTGACGGTAGGACTGACCGGATATAGATCTTATAATTCAATGCCGAGGCGGTAATTGACCCCAGGTCACGCAGGTTGATGAATATTTTTTTCCAATACGAACTGGCCCGTACGTTGATCAGGGAGTTCTGAAGTACAGAACCTGATGTGGTGGTGATGAATAGTCCGACATTGAATTCAGTGTCTCCCTTGTAATTCATTTCGATATATGGTTTTCAGTGAGCAGTACCTTGCCGGAGGCCCCTTCAAAAGCGTTGGTGTCACCTTGGTAGGTCAATTGCAAGGGCGCATTGTCGGTGTTGGTGGAAACCAGGCTCACTCCGCCGTCGTCAAAATCCTCCCGTTGAAGAAAAACAAGGTTGGAGAAATAGGTAACCCGAGGATGGATGTTAACCGTTTGGTTGGCTTCCAGATTGACCAGGGTGTCATAGGTAGCCAGCTTCATGTATGGTGAACGTGTCGCGTCAATCCCGTTTTCTAGTATTCCAGCCCGGACCGAAATTTTGTGAGGTCCTGCCGGTAAGACCGGAAATAGTTGGGGATTCTCATACGTACCCAGGTAATCATTATCTACATAGACCCAGGAGTCGGGATAGGTATACATAGAACTCCCTTGTGTCGGATAATCCGTTTCGAACTGGATGGAATCAATGGAAACGTATCCGGGTATTTCTACGGATTGGTCTTCGCAGGAGGTGAGTCCCCAGTTGGCAAGTATGGCCAAGAATAAGAAGGTATGTATTCGCAATGCCGGACTCATGCCAGGATGTTCAACGAAGCTTGAATCTTGTCATTGATCTGATGGGCGATATCCAACGCAGCAAGTCCGTCCTCGGCGGGAACAGCCGTGGTTTTATCTTGCAGGATAGAGTCGGCGAAGAGATCCAGCTCCATGCCAATTGCATTGGATTTGAGGCTGATCGAAATAGATGACCTTTTTTCCTTTGCCGGGACCCAGTTCTATGGTGACATCCAACGGCCCCGGTTCACCCTCGAGGTTTTTTAAGCGAACCACCTCTGCTTTTTTCTTATAGAAATCTACCGACACGTAAGCATCCCGCTGGAAGAAACGGGTCTTCCTCATGTTCTTCAGTGAAATCCGGGAGGCGGTCAGGTTCGCCACACAGCCGTTGGAAAATTCAATCCGGGCATTGGCGATATCCGGAGTGTCACTAACGACGGCTACACCGCTGGCGCTTATCTTGCGTACATCGGATTTTACCGTACTAAGGATAATATCGATGTCGTGGATCATGAGGTCATGTACCACGGAAACATCGGTGCCGCGCGGATTGAATTCCGCTAACCGGTGAGTTTCTATGAATAGCGGTTGATGCAAATAGGATTTGACGGCTAAGAAAGCCGGATTGAAACGTTCCACATGTCCAATCTGCGCCTTGATACGGGCTTCATTGACCAGTTTGACCAACTTCTTGCCTTCATCAACGGTCGAAGTGACCGGTTTTTCAATGAAGAGATGCAACGAGGCTCGTGCCGCTTTTTTGGCGTATTCGAAATGGTATAGCGTAGGCGTAACAATGTCGATTGCGTCGCAGGAATCTATCAAGTCATCCACCTGATCAAAGGAAATCAGATTGAATTCTTCGGCTACGGCCTTAGCACGTTCTACGTCGCTGTCGTAGAATCCAATGATTCGGAATTTGGGATTTTCCCGCAACAACTTGAGGTGGATCCGGCCAAGGTGACCGGTGCCAATGACGCCAATGTTAACCATTTGAAGGGTAGGGGATTCGGAGCGCGAAGGTAGCAAATCCCCCACTAGCATGAAAGCTTCTGGGGGTATCGGTCAACGTCAGAATGTTCATTAATTCCAAGAATTACCGCTTTATCCTGTGTCCCGGGGAGGTTTCTTTGTAGCCACCTATGATCCGGAAAGAAGATACACCCAAACACCAGGGCATGCGCCGTCGAATGATCGAGTCCTTGGCTGCTCAAGGGGAGTTTGCCCCCCAAGTCCTGGAATCCATGGCCAGGATCCCAAGACACTATTTCCTGGACCCTATTTTCGTTCAGCAAGCGTATTCCGATATCGCCTTCCAGATTGGAGCCGGACAGACCATTTCCCAGCCTTCTACGGTGGCCTACCAGACTACCCTGCTGGAAGTCTCCCGTGGTCATAAAGTACTTGAAATTGGCACCGGTAGCGGATACCAGAGTTGTGTCCTGTTGGAGTTAGGGGCGAAGGTAGTTACCATTGAACGTCAGCAGGAGTTGTACACCAAAACCTCTAAGTTCCTTCGCGATCTGGGTTATAACCCCAAATTCTACTACGGCGATGGGTACAAGGGATTGCCTTCCTATGGACCGTTCGACCGAATCCTGGTGACTTGCGGCGCGCCTTTCATCCCGCCGGCTTTGCTTTCGCAATTGGCTCGCGGAGGTATTCTGGTTGTTCCGTTTGGTGAGGTCCGTACGCAGCGCATGCACCGGATCATTCGTAACGCGGAGCCTTCTGTAGCTCAGCAACGGCGTCAATGGTTTATTCAGATGACCTCGAATGCGCGTGTAAATGCTATGGATGGTATTGAATTCACCCAAGAAGAATTGAAAGCCTGTAGCTTCGTGCCCATGTTGGTGGACAAGGCGTGAATTAAAAATAATAAAAAATAAAAAGAGGTTGCCTCATTTTTGAGACAACCTCTTTTATTAAAACAACTACAGTGATCAATTATCCCACCACAGACGTGGAGAGAATAAATCACTGTTTTGGTTTATGTCATTGGGGTTATTCTGACGTTCATTGGTAGGGTAAATGAATCGACTAGGAATAGCTGAGCCTGCCGTAGGATTTAGGACAGGAAATCCCGTCCGTCGGTAGTCCGTAAAGGACTCAGGCTGTAGATAGTTGGCTATGTATTTCTGGAAGATAATAAGAGCCAATTTTTCCTGATTGCTTCCTGCCCATACCACATGGGCAGTTTGATAGGCGTCAGCCGCTGTTTGATCCACCCCTAACTTAGCCATGCTTGCAGAAACAGCCTCGTGCAAAGCCGCCTCAGCTCCAGCATCATTGTTTGTCAGCAACTTAGCTTCAGCCTCAATGAACTTTTGCTCATGATAGGTCATTAAAAAAACTGGGGCGTTATCTGCCATATAGAACTTAGAAGGAAAACCTGATGGAAATGCGCCAAACTGAGTATAGACCTCTCCGAAATAATAGTTTTCGTCAATGTCAATCATTTTAGGTAAGCGTGGATCAGAGAGGCTGTCCAAGGCATTTGGTAAAAAAGCACCTTCTCCATAGTTTACATCATAAACCGAAAAGGAAATATCTCCTCGTTGATCAATGTACTGGAACCAAGGATTTTGGTAGGTGGTGCCAAACATGAACTGAGCGTCA
>CAYWDY010000287.1:1822-3418 GCA_964455985.1 uncultured Flavobacteriales bacterium | reverse complement strand
GCACCACCTCATTATCCTCCGGCGTCTTTCCCTTGGGAACGACTAGCGACGGCAGGTTGGGGAGTTTCACCAATTCGGTATTTAACTCTTCTTCCAAGCGAGTCAGGCGCTCGGAGAGTTCAGCTACGGTCTGCTTCAGCGCCGTGCTCTTGTTTTTAAGATCATCTCCCTCCGCTTTCTTGCCCGATTTGTAGAGTTCACCAACTTGTTTGGCGATCTGGTTCTGCTGGTTCAGCAGCTGATCCACCTCGGTCTGTGTCTTGCGACGGTCTTCGTCGATGGACAGGATACGATCCACCACGGGAGGGGCATCAAAATTCTTGACGGATAATCGTTCCAGGACGAAATCCTTACGTTCACGCAGGACGGCAAGCTGAAGCATGTGTGGGAAGAATTATACTCCAAAAATAATCAATTCCAAGGGATGAATTCCCGGGCACTCAGCCTTTCTTCCAACCTTGTTTATACCCTTTTTCCAACGCCTTCAAGCGTTTATCACCGTTGGTGTATTTCAGGACACTGGAACGCCAGTCGGAAGCCGACCCGCTTCGTTTATCGCGAACGGCCAGTTCCGTACCCAGTCGCTGCAAACCACGACCCATGGCGGAGTTCACCTTGCCACTGTTACGGGTGAGTATGCTCTTGAAGACCACCAAGGCATGGTCGTATTCACCCTGATCGATGTAACTGCCCGCCAGGAAGGACATGAAATCATCGGTGCATTTCACTTGGGAAAAGGCGTCGATATCCTCATGGTTAATACCAAAACGACTGACTCCCTCCTGCTGATAGTGGGAACCGGCACGACGGTAAGTATCCAAGGCCTGGGCAAACTGACCCGTGGCCTGTAAGCGAAGCATATCTTGAATCAGTTGTTGGTAAACAATAGCCGACCGCATCGAGTCCAGCGAAGAGCGTAGGTTACCCTCGGCCAGCCGACACTCGGCATTTCGATCCGATAAGGACAGGGCGGCACGGATTTGCTTTTCCGCCTCGAGAAAATCTTTCTTGTCAAACGCCAGACCGGCCTTCCCGGCCAATTCGTCGAATGCCTTCTGGGCGTTGGCACATTCCTGAGAAAAAATCATCCCTTTCAGGTCGTTGAATGACGCCATGGATTCGGCGTCACCGGCCAACTGGTAGTTGTCCAACATCCCGCTCAATTCGCGTTGCAGGCTGCGGGCTTGCGTGAGATCGTTGTTGCGTGCTGCCTGTTTGGCCGCGTTGCATTTGTTCAGGAAAGCGGGCTTGGCCGAAGCCCGAAGCAAGTTGTTGAAATCAGGGTGTACGTTCAGTCCGTCTTGCTGCTGCATCGTCCGGGCCTTGACCAATTGCGCCAAGGCAGCATCGGCACTGCCGGCAGCCAGCGCTGCACGGGCGTTTTCCACCGATCGGTCATACATTTTCTGCCGGATGGCTGTCCGCATGTCAGTCACTTCGGAAGACTGAGGCAGATACCTGTAATTGACCTGTTGGTAATGCAGTGCCTTCTCCACATCCCGGTCGGCTTGATCGAGATTGCCTTGCTGGTAGGACTTTCGCGCCTGATCCAGCAGCTGATTCAGCTTGGCCTGATGGGCATTTCGCAAGTCGGTT
>CAYWDY010000287.1:1251-1812 GCA_964455985.1 uncultured Flavobacteriales bacterium | reverse complement strand
AAGGTACATTTCGCACTGTATTACACAGGTTCGCCGCACGCTTGAAGAAATCCAAGGCATCGTCCACTCTGCCCTGCTTCATGCGTTCTTCGCCGGTCTGCACGTAGGTATCTTCCAACCTGAAAATATGTTCACGGGCCATTCGCTCAATATCCGGGTCGGGAACCATGTCCTCGAGAATAGTTCGGGTACGGCATTCGGATTCGCCGTATCGACCTTCTTCGTAATCCATTAGTGCCAACTGATACAGCGACGGCGCAAACAGCGGGTTCTCTTGCACAGAACGGGTGAACGCTTCATAGGCTTGCTGATACCGACCGCGGGCCTTAAGGTCCAATCCGGCGTTGTAGTAGAACAGGTGCAGCGTCGCCTTGGTCTGGTTCATTACAGCTCGCTTTTGCGAAGCCTCTTCCTCCAATCGCGCCAGGCGGTCACGCAGGTTCACCGGATCGTATCCGTAAAGGTCCAACTCCTGGTCGAACCGCTTGCTTTTCGTATCAGCGATGAAGCCTTCGACCTGCATCAACTCAGCGTTCTGCATGTCCAGGAAAGCAGCATCTT
>CAYWDY010000287.1:0-1196 GCA_964455985.1 uncultured Flavobacteriales bacterium | reverse complement strand
GATTGACACGCATCAACCGATCCCGCATCTGATGTAAAGTATAGTCAGACTGGTAATAGTCCTTGATCAACTTCAAGCGTTTGATGAGTGCGTTGATAGCGCTTTCATTGTACACGAGAAAAAGCGAGGCCATGGAAAGTCCAGCCGAGTTGGAGGTGGAATCCGTCAGACGTCGCTCTTCGCGTTCAGCCGAACCCTGTTGGATGCGCTTCACGACCGAATACGTGGATGATGCCGGGGTATTTCCGGGGCGGAAGGAATAGGTGAAATCTACCCACGATGGGATGAGCAGGCTGCTGATATCGAAGCCTCTGACTTTCTGCGGTTGACTCAACCTGAATCCGGAATGACTGATCTGTATCAGCAGGGATCGGGAAGACTCCCGGATCACTTGAAGTGACTGGTTCCATTGAACCTCGAACTGATACGTAGAGATTGAGCGTTCTTCCGCTTCCGCCAACATCCGTATGACGCGTGAGGCGTCTGTATTACCGGGCTTGTCCGAACCCGACCGAACCGAGTAGGTTCGCGGGTCGTTGCGCTGGAAGATGACCGTGTTTTGGGAGAATGCGGACAGCCATGACAGAGTGAACAGGCTGACGATAAAAAAGTACCGACTCATAGCGTGCAGATTAACGGCAAGATACGAACTAGGTTACTTTGCCGATAACCCGGTTCAGCTAACTTTTACTATCCTTGCCGCTATGAAAAAAGCACTTGACTTCCTTAAAAAACTGAAGAAAAACAATTCCCGCGATTGGTTCGAGGCCCACCGAGATGCGTATGCCGAGGCCAAGGCGGAAATGGAGATCATGGTGGGGGAATTCATCGGAAGCTGGTCAGCGCATGACCCGTCCGTTCAAACGCTGACGGCCAAAGAGTCCCTGTTCAGAATCTTTCGCGACGTACGATTCAGTAAGGACAAGTTGCCCTATAAAACACACTTCGGAGCGTATATCAGTCCAGGTGGAAAGAAATCCGTGCTACCCGGCTATTACCTGCATATCGAGCCGGGAGGGTCTTTTCTAGCCGGCGGATTGTGGATGCCCGATGCCGAAGCGTTGCGAAAAGTCAGGCAGGAAATCGATTACCAAGGAAACGAATTGCATCAACTGTTGACAGAGAAGAAATTCAAATCTGTCTTTGGAGGATTGGAAAAAGGTCATCAATTGAAGACAACGCCTAGGCTGTACGAC
>CAYWDY010000286.1:0-3422 GCA_964455985.1 uncultured Flavobacteriales bacterium | reverse complement strand
CCGCCGAGTTGATTAGCAGGTTCTCATGTTGTGAATGCAAATCAATAAGCAACGACGTCACCTCCCTCAGCTGTTGAAGGTTAACCGGTGTATCGTTGATGAACGCTCGTGATTTCCCTTCTGCTTGGATTTCCCTGCGAATAATGACCGTAGCGGATTCATCCAAATCGTTTTTACGGAGGTACTCCCTGACCGAATGGCCATCTTCAGGCAGATGGAAGACGCCCTCAATGATACACTTTCGTCCCGCATCCATGACGGATTCAGAATCAGCGCGCTGACCGAGTAGCAGGCCTAAGGCTCCCAATACAATGGATTTACCAGCTCCGGTTTCTCCGGTGATGATATTCATTCCACTTCCCCATTCGATATCCAGCGAATCGATCAGAATGAAATTGCGGATGAGCAATCGTTGTAGCATGTAGTAAAGGTAAGAAGACGAAGTCTTAAGCTATCCGCAGGAATGGAATAAAAAGAAGAAATGGAGGAGAGAACTACGCTTACTTGCCCTCTTGTCCGGATACTTCCTTGAGTTCTGAAGGGTTCAAAGGAGTTACGGGCTCTGAAGTGGCCGGAGCCTTATCATAGCCTGCAGGAATAGAGAACTGGGAATCGCTTACTGCTGTTTTTTCTACTTTACTGGCGGTCATGTGGAAGTTCATGTGGCCAGGACCTTTTCCGGCAAAATCGAATTCAAGCGGAAACCCATTTAGTCCCTTGACGCTGAAATCAGCCGGCACCGGAGCCTGTATTTGATCTGTCACCCACCACTCCATTTCCATCATCTGATCATTGGATGAATTGTAATAGTTAATGAGCACTTTTTCACAGGAGTATCCGGCAATCGTCTTCTTTTCCCCAGTTTTTTTCATTTCACGGAATTCCGAATAAGAAGCACTGTCATTGAAGGTGCGTTCCGTTCTCATTTTCCGACCATTCATATCCATCAGCGTAGTCACCTGACCGGCAGCATAATCGGTAATGGAAACAGTCGTACCCATGGCCGAAGTCATTTCCATTCTCGACTTCTTTCCCTTGACGTATTGGGTGGCTGATTTCGGAGCCATGGCCTGTATCTTGGCGTCCATCGCCTCATTATCGGTCTCATGCCTATTCATGGTAATGTCGTAGGTGATCTTTCCCTCGGTAAAGGATTGAGCAAAGGAGGATACGGCTGCGGAAAGTATGATTCCAGCGATAAGGCTAATGCGAATGGGATTCATGGAGATTGATTTATTGCCAAAATACTTGAAAAGGCCTCAATCTGCAAGTCAAAAGCCAATTCAGGCGCGGTTTTTCCCGTTTCCCATGTTCATATCTTTTGCGTGTCTGAAACAGACGAACAGGCATTCGGGATACTTTTAAAAGTTGGAAAAATACCACCTGATGGCATGGCAAATCGATTGAAACAAGAGGTTGTAGAACAGGACGAACCCAAGGAGCGTTCCAGGTCAAAGCGCAGCAAAGTGACGTGGCGTGACCGTTGGGAAAGGGTATCGAGCTTTTTTATGGATGAACGGACGCATAAGCTGTTTGGCTTATTCTGCCTGATGACCTCGCTGTTCATGGTCACCTCTTTTATCTCCAATCTTATTTGTTGGAAAGAGGATCAGGCTATCGCAGGAATCGATTCCATGTGGGAACTTCTGGGCCGGAATGATATTGTGGTCAATAATTGGCTTGGAAAAGTGGGTGCGCTTACAGCCTTGGCGTTGCAAAACAACGGTTTTGGTATTTCCGCCTTTCTGTTTCCCCTTATTACCTTCTTAGTGGGTGTCCGGGTAATTTGGGGCACCTTTCTATTACCCTTCGGGAAGACGTTGAGATTCGGTTTCTTCAGTCTCGTCTGGTTATCCGTATTTCTAGGATTTGCTTTCCAACATTCTTCCAGCCTTTTGGTTCTTGCCGGAGGTTATGGCTATCAGATGAGTCAGGTCATCACTTCCTGGGTGGGAGCTTTCGGCACGGGATCGTTGCTGCTGTTTTCCATGGTTGGATTCCTGGTAGCCGCCTTCAATATCCCGCTTCGCCGCATGTCCGTTCCGGAAGTAGCGCCCTTGGTGGAATCTGCTTCCATATCAGAGGTCGTTGTACCTGCGCCACGGGAAAATCAAATGACCCGTGAGTCCACCCGCACGGTCGAGTTGGAATTGCAGGACAATATGGAAGATGTACCATCCGAAGAAGAGCTGGAAGAAGACGAGCCTGCCGGCATCGAGTTGGAGTGGGATTCCGAGGAAGAGGAAGAGCCTGAGGGAGAAGTACTGGAGACTCAGGAAATTGAAATGGATGCCGTTTTGCCCGAACCAGCCCCTGTAGTCGAAGACGGTGAGTTGACGTTGGAAGTAGCCGAGGTGAAGGAAGAGGAAGCCGTTGTGGATGAAGACCAAGAGTTGGTGCACGCCCAAGGAGATTACGACCCTACCCTCGACCTGTCGGCCTATCATTATCCCACGCTTGACTTATTGGAGAATTACGGCGACCGCAAAATGGAAGTCAACAAGGATGAGCTGGAGGCCAACAAGAACCGTATTGTAGAGACGCTAGGCCACTACAACATTGGTATTGACAAGATCAAAGCCACCATCGGACCAACGGTCACCTTGTTTGAGATTGTGCCGCAGGCGGGTGTACGTATCTCCAAGATCAAGAACCTGGAAGACGATATCGCCCTAAGTCTATCGGCACTGGGAATCCGTATCATCGCTCCTATTCCGGGCCGGGGAACCATCGGTATCGAGGTACCCAACCAGAAGCCGGAAATGGTTCCCATGAAGAATGTACTGGGTTCCGATAAATTCGTCAACACGGAGATGGATTTGCCGATTGCCTTGGGTAAAACCATCTCCAACGAAGTGTTCGTAGCAGACTTGGCGAAAATGCCTCACCTCCTCATGGCCGGTGCCACGGGTCAGGGTAAATCAGTCGGTCTGAACGCTATTCTGGTTTCATTACTTTACAAGAAGCATCCGGCACAAGTCAAATTCGTATTGGTGGATCCTAAAAAGGTGGAACTTACACTGTTCAAGACCATTGAACGGCACTTCCTGGCCAAGCTACCCAATGAGGAAGAAGCTATCATCACCGACACCAAAAAAGTGATCAGCACGTTGAAATGGACCAACGGTATGAATTGCTCAAAGACGCACAGGTGCGTACCATCAAGGAATACAACGCCAAGTTCGTTTCCCGTAAATTGAATCCGAACAACGGGCACCGCTACCTTCCTTACATCGTTCTGGTGATCGACGAGTTCGCCGACTTGATCATGACGGCCGGCAAGGAAGTCGAGACGCCCATCGCCCGTCTGGCGCAGCTCGCTCGAGCCATCGGTATTCACCTCATTATTGCTACTCAGCGCCCCTCGGTCAATATCATTACCGGTACCATCAAAGCCAACTTCCCGGCACGTATCGCATTCC
>CAYWDY010000285.1:0-3425 GCA_964455985.1 uncultured Flavobacteriales bacterium | reverse complement strand
GCGGAGGGAACTCACATCCGGTTGGGCAGAAGTAATCAAGCATGTTTTCTTGTCGGCCGATTTGGAGTTCCCCTCAACCTATGATATCACGCGGATGTCTTCTGAAGAACTCAGCCGAATCATTCAAGACGCGGTGAACTTTAAGGACTCCGTGGTCCGCAAGGATCCCTATGATGAAGCGGACCGGAGACAGCTGAATTTCGGTCATACGGTTGGTCATGCGGTAGAAGCCGCCTCCCTTGAATCTGCCTTTCCCTTATTACACGGAGAAGCCATCGCACTCGGTATGCAAGTGGAGCTTATCATTTCCCAGTTGGTTTCCGGATTGAGCGAGCAGGATATGATTCAAGGAATTAGTCAAATCCGTTTGTGTTTCCCAGATCTCCGTTTTGCCTTTGATGAAATCGATTGGAAGCGTCATTTGGCTTTCGATAAGAAGAACCGTTCCGGTATCTGGCAGATGGCCTTGCTGAAGCGAAAAGGAGTACCGGTGTGGAATGTACCTGTACACGAAGCCACGTTGGATGAGGCCGTCGCCCGTTGGCAGAGCCTCATCAGTTAATATCACAACCCTTGATTGAACTTACACTTCCCGCCTCCAAGAGTATCACGAACCGATGGTTGGTGTTGGAACGTCTTTCAGAAGGATTGATCAAAGTTGAACATCCTTCTGCCTCCAGCGATTCTGAATTCCTTCGCCGGCTGTTGTACGATCCGTCGCCTTCGCTGAATGCTGGTGACGGGGGAACCACGTTTCGGTTCTTACTAGCCAGCCTTGCTTGTCAGCCTGGACGAACGGTGGTATTGGATGGAAGTCCTCGGATGCGAGAGCGTCCTGTCCGTGAATTGGTGGACGCGCTTATACAATTAGGTGCGCATGTTGAATATGTTCAACGACCGGGGCATGCTCCGCTACGAGTGACAGGAAGTAAATTAAACAAGGCTGTTGCACGTGTGGACGTGTCACGCTCCAGTCAGTTTGCCAGTGCCCTATTGCTTATTGCGCCTTTTCTCCCGCAAGGAATGTCCTTGACGCTCGAAGGCGATCCGGTTTCTATCTCCTATATCGATATGACTCTGGCTGTACTACGTCAAGCCGGAATCGAATATCAACTGGATGGTCCTGTGATTCATGTGCCTGCGCAGAAACCCAACTTTTGCACCGTTCATCCGGAAGCAGACTGGTCATCGGCTGCCTTTTGGTTTGCTTACATCGCTACGCACCCTGATGGTAAGATCTTGTTGAAGGGGTTGCATAAGGAAAGCATACAAGGTGATCGCTTTGCCCATGAACTTTTTTCTTCGCTGGGGGTAAGTGTGGAGGAACATCCCTCCGGAATAGTACTTCGGAATATCGGTTTCAAGGCCACTCAACACGTGCTGGAATTCGACCTTTCTTCCACGCCTGATCTTTTTCCTGCCTTTGCTGTGGCAGCTTTCGCTCTTCGTCAACCTGTCCGTATTTCTGGAGTTTCTCATCTGCGCTACAAGGAGAGCGACCGTCTGGAAATTGTCACCCGATACTTGCGCGAAGCGGGAGCGGAGGTGGTGACGACTGATGGCCAGTTCATGTTGATCGGTTTTCAAGAGATGCCTTCATCCGATATATTCATCGATCCGCATGAAGACCATCGCATAGCCATGGCCTTCGGCATACTTCGTGGCACCTCGTTTCGTTTTCATGTGTTGCATCCCGAGACCGTTGTTAAATCTTATCCCGGTTTTTGGGACGATCTCAATCGGGTAGAGGCCTCCCGCTAAATCTACGTTTAGGAACTTCCCAAGCGATATCGTAGGCAAACGCCGATTTCCTGTTTGGATCCTGTACTTGTTCCTGTGAATGCATTAGTCCATTCTCGATCAAAGCTTCGGTCGTTCTCATATCGTACGGTAACGTCGATACCGTTAAACTTGACTTGGAGCATAAGATACCATCGAATGCCGTTCCTGTAGTTCAGTGCTGATCGGTAGCTGTACGGAAGATCATTTTCCAATGTAGAGATGGTTGCGTTAAAATCCGGACAATGGTAAAGTATGGTTCGAAATGAAAAGCGTATCGGTAGTGATTTCCAAGCGCCTTGAATATCCTGGTAAACCAGGTGCGAAGGAGGTCCCTTACCGCTGCGTTTTAATTCGACGCGGAACCTGTATTTCCAACCGAGCGCCGGTTGGTAGGTAATCTGGGTTCTATACGCCGTGGATGTTTCCGTGATGCTCCTTCTAGTCAAGGATTCGTTTGCCTGTGATGACTCGTTGTTCCAGAGCAGGTATATCTCTGCTTTTTTTCCGAGTACGCAGGTCAGCTTTCCGCCCGATTCAAATCCGTGTCCCGGCTCATCGCTGTTGTAATCGGCGAAACGTTGGTACTGTCGAAAGGTGTACAGGTTCAAGCTCCATCGCGTATCCAACCGATAGGTTCCGGTAAAATAGGTGTTGCGCTCGCCGCCTTGAGATTGACGGTTACCCGCCGGGTTACCCCAAGGCGTCTCCAGGGTTTCGCTTTCCAGGTAACCCAGAATTCCCAGGGAGAGTCGGGGAGAAGGTGCTGCCAACCAACCTACGGTAAGCCCCCATTGCCCGTATTGACCCAGCAGACATTCGCCGAATCCAAGTCCCCAGGCGGTCGACTGCTGCGCATAAACGGTGGTGTAGAGACAAGACTTTTCACTCCATCGTTCCGGTTGAAGTATATGGGTTTCCCGATAGGCCGGAAGACCGAAGTGTATCCAACTGCAGCCAGCACCCCATTTGCCGCTTTTCCTGACATACTCTGCCGCTATGCCGGTGCACATCTGCTGAGTGACAGATCTTCCCGCTATTTCCGTTTCACTGCGATGCAGTCCGCTGGTATTTTCGGATAAGAAAGTAATACTGGAATCCTCAGCATAGTGAATGGTTCCGTCCTTAGGGGCACATGATCCGAATGCGATTAGTCGTACATCGCCGAATTGGTGGAAGGCGCATACCCCACGCAGTCCACCCCGCTCTTGCATGGAAGTTATCGGGCTGGCTACGAAGGCGCATCGCTTGATACTGCCGGTTTCACTGCCTGGGGATGAGAAAGAAGAATTTCCGAAAAGCATCCCTTGTCCCATGGCTAGCCGAAAATCCCCAACGAACCATTGCGTCGCTTGTGGAGAACGACGGTAAGCTACAAATCCTCCCACATGGTCCGGCCCATGCGCTGACCACCAGCGTTCGTGTGGATCCCGCTCCACATTAAGGCCAACCCGCCAGATCGGATTCTTTTCCAAGCGATAGCGCAGGGCGGATTGCCATCCGTCAGTACCACCGGGAAATGTCGCAGCGGCCATCGCATCCAGGGAAGAAGTTCGCACCGTCAGGCTTATTTCATGATGGCAATCAGTTGGAATGGAATCACCGGAGTGATATTCGAACGGAGGGGGAAATATGAAATACCGTTC
>CAYWDY010000284.1:3024-3426 GCA_964455985.1 uncultured Flavobacteriales bacterium | reverse complement strand
TGGAAGACTGCGACGTAGCGCTCATTCCTAAGCAAGACTTCTTCTCCCTGCTCTATTCCAACCGGGATGTGGCCGCCAAATTCATCAAGATGCTATCCAATAATCTTCAAGCCAAGGAAGAACATCTGTTGAATCTGGCTTATAACTCCGTGCGTAAACGCGTTGCCGATGCCCTGCTTACGCTGCAAGGACGCTATACGTTAGCCGGAACACCCCAGCCTTTCACGGTATCCCGCGAAGACCTGGCCAGTATGGTAGGAACCGCTACCGAGTCCGTCATACGTACCTTATCCGATTTCAAGGACGAGAAACTTATCGAGATCAAAGACCGAAATATCGTAATCTCGAATACGGATCGTTTGGCCCGGCTGAAGAATTGATACAAAAAATCCCGGCCGAGAC
>CAYWDY010000284.1:0-3014 GCA_964455985.1 uncultured Flavobacteriales bacterium | reverse complement strand
CTATCGGCCGGGATCCCTTTCCAACAACAAGAAATCAGGATATCGCGATTTCTTTAGCCTTCGATGCGTAGACCGCTGACTTAGCGACGCTGAGCTTGAGTACGCCGTTATCATAGCTGGCCTTGATCTCATCCTCTTTTGCATTTTCAGGCAGGGTGAAGGATCGGGAAAAAGATGAATAATTGAACTCCCTACGCGTGTAGTTACGGTCCTTGGATTCCTTTTCGGTTTTCTTCTCCGACGAGATGGTCAGAACACCGTCAACGACCTTGACATGAATGTCATCACGTTTCAAGCCGGGTGCAGCCAACTCGATTTCATAGGTCTTATCAGACTCACTGACGTTAACCGCGGGAATCCACTCCCGACGGAAAAAATCATCCAAGCCCAGATTTTCTGATTCAAAGAAATCCGTCATTAGGTTTCGCATAGACGGGAAATACCCGTTTCCTCTTTTCATGAGTGACATAGTGTTTTGTTTTTAAAAATGAAATAATGAATGAATTGGACGATGTAAAAATATCCTCGGTCCAATGCGTCGACGAGGGTATCCGTCAAGCCGAGGCGTGATGTTTATCACGATTCTTCCCGTCATCCACGACCAAAGGTCTGTCTGTCATACGGATGGACAATAGGGGAATATGGGTATGATGCGCCACCAGCCTGGTTACCGAGGGATGATAAACAGACTCCGGGAAATGTCGCTCATGGGTGAAAAGCACGACGATATCCGCTTTCAATTTTACAACCAAACGGTCCAACCCTTTAACCAAAGAAGTATCTCTGGCCACATAGCCTGAGATCTTCGGGTACTTGATCCGCGTACGTATCCTCTTCGTCATCTTTTCCACGGCATCGTCATCACTCAACACATGCTGATCTTCGATGTACACAAAATCAATGGCCGCAGAAAAGCTGCGTGCAAATGGAATAATCATGGATGCGGCACGAAGGTTATCTTCCCGCAGATCGGTGGCAAAAAGAATTTTTGATATGCCCCTGTAGGAGGCGCCCCGGGGTACGACAAAGACAGGCGTATTTGATTCACGGAGGACGCGCGCTACCGTACTCCCCATCACAACACGCTGAAACCGGCTGGTACCGGTCGTACCCATGACGATCATGTCAGCATTCTTTTGCTCAGCAAATTCAATGGCTTTACGGTGCGGGAGACCTTCCAGGGAAACGGGCTCCCAACGCAGGGCAGGGTAATGCTTTTGAAGTACCCTACCCCATTGACGTAATTTACGGTCTGATTGCATCCTAAGTTGGCCCGAAGCCTCATGAATGAACGTCATCGGAGCATCCGTAAACATCACCGGCACATCAAATGCATGCAACAATACCAATTCAGCCCCGACTTCAGTGGCCATAGCAGCCGCATATTCGGCTGCCGACTTGGAAGCAGGAGAAAAATCGACCGAGCAGACCAGCAATCGCATGATTTGACTATTTGAAAGGTGCATCACGACGGACACGATCAGCCAAGACCTCAATCGATTTGGAAATGGCCAAGATGGATACGAGGATCAGCATTAATCCCAGAAAAAGTACGGTATATGCCTCCCAAGAGGTGGTGGCTAAAACAATAAGGAAGTGGTTAAACATGACTCAACGATTCTATAAAGCAAGAATAGGCCATGCCCGGAAATCACTCTATGACAAAAATCAATCCGACACTTGACTTACATCAAATGATTTTATTATTTATTGAGCCAAATGGCAGGGTTCCCGATGACATCAGTCATGGGAATCCGTGCATTCGACAAGTAGATTTGTAAATAAAAAATGGAAACAAAAACCTCTTCAAACACACGATTGGCTGCCGCCATCTTGGGCGGAGCTGCCGTCGGAGCACTACTTGGAATCCTTTTCGCACCGGATAAAGGGAGTGTCACACGAACCAAGATCGTAGACACGACCCGCAGGGCGGGAGAGCGCGTAAAGCACCGGGTGAAGGACATTTATGAAAGTGTCACCGGCAGCGGCGAGTCCATGAATGAGCACATTTAAGCCGTAATTTGATTACATTTCGGGCAACAGAAACTATATGTCAGACCCCCATCCCCTCGACCGACTGGTAGACGATACGCGGTCCTATATACAGACCCGAACAAGGTTGCTGAAGCTGCAAGTAGTGGCTAAAGGAAGTGAGATGAGCGGCGCCCTTGTCGCTCAGCTCACTTTCGTTTTTTTATGGTTGACTGTTTCTGCTTTCTTAAGCATCTCACTGGCCCTCTACCTCGGCGAATACTTTGGCAAAACCTATTATGGCTTCTTGTGTGTTGCCGGAATCTATCTTTTAGCACTGGCTATACTCTACCTGAATCGCGAACGCTGGATCAAAAAACCAGTTTCCAATGCGATCATCCGCTCCACGTTGAAAGAAGATAGTCATGAAGACTAAACCCATCCATACGGTCGACCAGCTTCACGGCGAAATAGCGCGTCTTTCCGCACTGGCTAAAGATCAGGAGCAACGCATTAAGGAAGACGTGAAACAGATTCGGGAAGAGCTTCGTCCGGAGAACCTTGCCGTCTCGGCGCTATCGGCAATAACCGGCATACGGCTCAACCGGAACGAATTCCTGAAGAAAGGATTCGCGGTGGGAATCGGATTACTACTCCAACGCTTCGTATTCAAAACCGAGAGCAAGTTGGAGCAAAAAGTCTATCACTGGCTGGTCTTGCGCGCTAAAGTCAATGACTTTTTTCGGGGGAAGTCCATTCGGATAAACCCCCAAAGTCATCGCGGCGATATTCATCAGCCATCTCGACTGAACATCATCAGGATATACATCTGTTAGCTTTCCAAAAATTTCCAAAGCCTTGGTTGATCAATCCTTTTTCTGGTGAACCGCATCCGGATGGAAAGGAATGATGCAACTTTTGTTGTTGTGCACCGATACACAATTATCGTTCTCGCCTAAGCGCAAATAGGCTACGGCCAAAGCATCAAACAAAGGCTTGATACCCTTCATTTTAATCTTTTCATCTAAGGTTCCGGGAATTTC
>CAYWDY010000283.1:0-3447 GCA_964455985.1 uncultured Flavobacteriales bacterium | reverse complement strand
GGCTGTCACGGCCAGGGAGACACGAGGGGAGTATTCCGTGTAATAGACCAATTCCTGAATGGAACGACCTTTCCGGAAGGAGGTGAAAAAGGCAAACAGAACCGCAAAAGCAAGCATGGTCAGGAATTCGCGGTTCTCATAAATCGGAAAGACCTCGAATTGGAACTGCGTCATGGTCCGGATGACGGTAATGGCTCCATCAAACGATTCCAACCGGAAGAAAATCCAACCGATCATTACGACCAGAAAGGTGAAAAGGGTCGACAACAACGGACCGATCCGGTCCAACACCTTTAGTAGAAACAACCGATCAAGGACCAGGAATAAGCCGTGAAATGCCCCCCAGATGACAAAGTTCCAAGAGGCCCCGTGCCAGAGTCCGCTGATGAGGAATACCAACCACAGGTTGACATAAAGTCGAACCTTGGATTTGACCTTGTTGCCGCCTAACGGTATATATAAGTACTCTTTCATCCACCCGCCCAACGTCATGTGCCAGCGACGCCAGAATTCACTGATGCTTCGAGAGGTATAGGGATTATCGAAATTTTCAGGGAGTTTGAAACCAAACATCCGTCCCATCCCCAGAGCCATATCCGAATAACCGGAGAAATCGAAATAGATTTGAAAGGTATACGCCAGAACGCCGATCCAGGCGGTGGTAGTGGTCAGGGCCTGAAGGTCGCCGCCCAAATAGAGGTCTGCCTTTTCCGCCATGACATTGGCGATCAGGACTTTTTTGGCCAACCCGATCATGAACCGCCAAAATCCCAAGATGATATCGTCGGCCCGGGTTATGCGCTGCTTTGCCTGCATCTGATCCTCGATCAGGTTGAACCGTACAATCGGACCGGCAATGAGTTTCGGGAAGAAGAATATATATAAGTAGTAGTCCCAAAGCTTCTCCAACGGGCGAATGACTCCGCGGTAAGCATCGATGGAATAGGTAAGCGTTTCAAAACAGAAAAAGGATATACCGATGGGCAAAGCAACCTTGATCCATTCCAGCTCGTGGTATCCAGCCGCCGCCAGGACTGCATTCACATTGTCCACAAAGAAATTGGCGTATTTGAAATACGCTAAGATTCCCATGTTGATGAGAATAGAAAGCGTAAGCATCCAGCGCTTGGAGGCTCCCGGCGGCAAGGCATACATCCGCCGCACAATCAGGAAATCAACACCCGTAAGAGGCAACAGGACATAAATGAATTTGGGAGCTCCCCACGCGTAGAAGATCAGGGAGGCAAAGAGCAGAATGAAATTGCGGAATCGTTCAGGCAATATCCGGTAAGCCGTGAAGACGAACGGAAAAAAGTAGATGAGAAAAACGATGCTGCTGAATACCATGCTTACTCGACCTCGAAGTCATAGATCTTGCCATGCAAGTCGGACTTCAGGAACGGGACATACTCCTGAGGGAATGGCATGGGTGGCCACCAGTCGGTACGATGGTATTCTTGCGTGACCAGCATGACCATCTGGTTATTGGGAATCATGGTCACTTCGTCGTTCATATAGCCGACAACGACCAACTTGTCTTTGGAAGGCCCGATACGCCAGATGATTTCCGTAGGCTTCCATTCGATCTGATAATAATAGTAATCCTTGCCGTAAAGCTCGTCGTTGGAAACAGGCGTCCGAATGGTCAGCGCCTGATGCCAAGGCTCCCAGCGGAAGGGCTCAAAGGACTGGTTTCCCCACTGGGTGGGCGCGAATTTGCCTGAGAACCGCACAGGATCTTTGCAAGCCAGGTCGAAATTGGTATTCGTTACGATGACATCCCGGTTATCGCGGGCGTTTTCGACATGGCTCAGTGAATCCTTGTAATAGACAGCCGGCCAGAACTTAGAAGTCTTCACCATTTCGAAATCGATCTCCGAATAGTAGGTAGACGGTGTCCGAGGAGCATCCGGTGAGTAAACTCCTTTCTGGGCATAACCGGTCTTACTCTCCCGTCGGTTGTTCCAGGGCTGAGCATCCTGGTATAACATCCAGAAGGCATTGGTCAGGCCGGTCCATACATTGGTGGAATTGAGCTGGGACGGGAATTTTACCTTGGCCGTGAACTTACCGTAGGTATACCCTATTCTGGTCTTGATACCAACATTCTCCTTACGGGCTTGGTCCAGGCTCCGACTTCCCGGATTATAAATATCAATGGTACCATCCTTATCCACGCGCACGGTCTTGCAAGGACAGTTGGAGGAACGGATATAATCCTGAACTAAGTCTGAATCTCCATACGTCTTCTCCCCTTTTTCAAAATCAGACCGTGAATATCCGTCAGCCAATACATCGGCAATAACCGGAATGGTGTTGAGTCGGTAGTCCCGGATTTCCGCATGGAAGAACTGCTCCACGTGGGCATTCCGGAAAAGGAGGTCGCTGTTACTGCAATCGGAACGAAGACTGGAGAACTCCTGATCGTTTTGCTGCTCGGCCTTATTAATGAACACCCCCTTGCCTACCTGCACCCGGCTTCGTAGACGGATGAAGTTGGTATCGAGAATTACACGGGTGCCCGGCAAGTGAGCCCCTTCACCGTATAAGAAGTAGTGATATGGATTCACATATCGCCCATCAAGGGTAAGGGAGATGTCACGTATGTAGTCAGGAATCCGTGCCAGGTCCGATTCGGTGCAAACTACTAAAAGGGCACTGTACCGACCCATGCGGAGGTTTCTTTTCCATCGGTGGTTGACCGAGCCTAGGTCGCGGCTGTAGCAAAGGGAGTAGATCGCATCCAGCTGCAGCTGCTGTTCAATGGGCATTTTGTTACGGACCGCTTTCTCTTGCACGGAGGCGAACCAATCGGGAGCATTCCGGATGACCTCAATCTGCCGTTTAACCTCGTCGTCAGTCACTTGATACTCCGTCATCGGCACACCGAAGAACTTGCGTTCATTCCGTGGATTACCCACCATTCGAAAGCCATCTTTCACCCGATGAGCACCGTCGGGGACCGGTTTGAATCCGAAGTCCTTCTCTCCCCAACTTCCGTAAAAATTCTCCGCACAGAGAGTGTCGTATTTCCCGTCACGTTGTTCCGGGAATTTATAGTCCTCGTTCTGATAATATACCTTGTAATAGAGTGGCTCCCCTTTTTGGTCAGTTCGGTCAATCTCGAATGAAAAATGAAAAAGCCCGTCTTTGACCTGGCGCACGGTGGGTGCCACCATACCTTCGACAATCACGCTGTCCATATCCAGATCAAAGGCCTTCCCATCGGATAAGGAAAGGTTGTAAACGGGTATGAATTTGTCGATTTTGAACCCGGAACAGGCCGTAAGGGTTAAAAGGAAGGAAAGGGCGAAAAGTCCAGAAACTCTACCAACCCGGGCACCGGTGATAGCACCAACTAGTCGCATGAATATTGACTCAGACATTTCCCGGCAAATAGGTTTCTGAAAAGTCCGGAAAAGTAGCAGAAGGAGGTGTAATTAAAAA
>CAYWDY010000282.1:0-3448 GCA_964455985.1 uncultured Flavobacteriales bacterium | reverse complement strand
GCGAACTGGTAGAGAAGGTCAGTTGGCCGACTTGGGAAGAACTGAACAGTAGCGTGATTGTGGTCATGGTCTCCACCTTGATTATAAGCCTGGTGATTTTCGCCATGGATCTTAGTTTCAACGGGATCATGAACCTCTTCTATAAGATGATGGCTTGATTAAAGCTGTAAATAAACCATGACGGACACTCCACTACATACCCCTGCTGCCCAACCGACCAAAGATACCGGTCGGAAATGGTACGTCGTGCGTGCCGTAGCCGGTAAAGAAAAGAAGGTCAAGCAGTATATCGAGTCGGAAATCTCCCGCCTCAAGCTGACCGATTATGTCGCACAGGTACTCATTCCGACGGAGAAATTCGTCCAGATCCGCAACGGCAAAAAGACGACCAAGGAGCGCAGCATTCTCCCGGGATACGTCCTGCTTGAAGCCGCTCTGGTGGGTGAGATACCACACATTATTGAGAACATCTCCGGAGTGATTTCCTTCGTGGGACCCAAAGGGGAAAAGCCGGTACCGCTTCGTCAATCCGAAGTAAACCGCATCCTCGGTAAGATCGATGAGCTGGCGGACAGTGAGTCCGTAGTAAGCGTTCCTTACGTGGTGGGTGAATCCGTGAAAGTAATCGATGGCCCTTTCAATACCTTCTCCGGTATTATCGAAGAAATCAACGAAGAGAAAAAGAAACTGAAAGTGATGGTTAAGATTTTCGGCCGTAAGACGCCGTTGGAGCTTAGCTACATGCAGGTAGAGAAAGAATAACAACGGTGCCAAGGCAGTACCGGTCTCCGCTTCCAGACTGACGCTGCTTACCGCCAACAAACAGAACAATCGCCATGGCAAAAGAAATAAGCACATTCATCAAATTGCAGGTAAAAGGGGCAGCGGCCAATCCGGCTCCTCCTATCGGACCTGCACTCGGCGCCAAAGGTGTCAACATCATGGAGTTCTGCAAGCAGTTCAATGCTCGTACGCAGGACCAAGCCGGAAAAGTTCTTCCGGTCGTGATTACCGTTTACACCGACAAGTCGTTCGAGTTCATCATCAAGACTCCTCCTGCAGCCGTGCAGCTGATGGACGCCGCCAAGATCAAAAGCGGTTCCAAGGAGTCGAATCGGAACAAGGTCGGTAAGGTTTCTTGGGACGACGTTCGTAAGATCGCCGAGAGCAAGATGCCTGACTTGAACTGTTTCACCATCGAGTCGGCCATGAGCATGGTCGCCGGTACCGCCCGCAGTATGGGTATTACCGTGGAAGGTCAGCGTCCATACTGATTTCTTCCCATTCACTAAAGGACTGTTCGGCACGCTGCCGTCAGCATATTCAATAACCGAAGGAGGGTAAGATCGCATCAACCCCGTTTGAACTTCAAAATCGTTCTTCCATGCCACGCATCAGTAAGAAAAGAAAGATGGTGATGTCGAAGGTGGACCAATCCAGGTCCTACACCCTTGCCGAGGCTTCCAAAATCGTCAAGGACATCACAACCAGTAAATTTGACGCGTCCGTCGATCTGAGCATCCGTCTTGGTGTAGACCCGCGTAAAGCGAACCAGATGGTTCGCGGTGTCGTAACGCTTCCTCACGGCACAGGTAAAACCAAACGCGTACTGGTACTTTGTACGCCCGACAAAGAAGCCGAAGCCAAAGAGGCTGGAGCTGATTTCGTCGGACTGGACGACTACATCCAAAAGATCGAACAAGGTTGGACCGATATCGACGTGGTTATCACCATGCCCAGTGTCATGGGTAAGGTCGGTAAACTCGGTAAGGTTCTCGGTCCCCGTAACCTCATGCCTAACCCGAAGACGGGTACCGTCACCAACGAAGTCGGCAAAGCCGTCAACGAAGTGAAGGCCGGTAAAATCGATTTCAAGGTAGACAAGCAAGGCGGTATTCACGCTTCGATCGGTAAGGCGTCTTTCGATGCCCGTAAGATCGAATGCTTCCGAACTCCTGAACGCGATCATCAAGCTTAAGCCTGCTGCCGCCAAGGGTACATACCTCCGTTCGGTGTACATGTCGTCCACCATGAGTCCATCCGTTCAGGTCGACACTAAGTCGCTCAACTGATCGGTAATCGTTAACGATTAAAAATTATCATCATGAATCGTGAAGAAAAAGAAGTAATCATCGGTGAAATCGCCGAGTTACTCGCCAAATACCCGAACGTGTATGTCGCGGACACTTCCGCACTCACCGTAGAAAAGACGAACCAACTGCGTCGCACGTGTTTCAACAAAGGCGTGAAGATGCTGGTGGCCAAGAATACGCTCATCCGCAAGGCCATGCAGCGTAGCCACGAATCCGCTTACAACGACATTTTCGGTGCCCTCAAAGGAACCAGCGCCCTGATGTTTTGTGAAACCGGCAACGTGCCTGCCAAATTGATCAAGGAGTTCCGTAAAGGCGGTGACAAGCCCCAGCTGAAAGGTGCTTACATCGATACGGCGATCTTCCTCGGTGACAACCAGCTTGACCAGCTCTCCGCCATCAAGTCGAAGAATGAGCTCATCGGTGATATCATCGGCTTGCTCCAGTCTCCGGCACGCAATGTCATCTCTGCTCTTCAAAGCAGCGGCGGCAAGCTCGCGGGAATCGTCAAAACCCTGTCCGAGCGCGCTGCTTGATCAGGAAATACCCAGAATGCTTCCAATACCAACATAATTCAATCAATCAAAAACGAATCACTAACAATTAAAACTCAATAACAATGGCAGACCTCAAAGCATTTGCAGAACAACTCGTAAACCTTACGGTGAAAGACGTAAACGAACTCGCTAAGATCCTCAAGGACGAGTACGGAATCGAACCGGCAGCAGCCGCTGTAGCCGTAGCCGCTGTAGGCGGTGGTGGCGCTGAAGGTGGTGGTGCAGCCGAAAAGACAAGCTTCGATGTCATCCTGAAGAATCCGGGTGGCGCTAAGCTGAACATCGTTAAGCTGGTGAAAGACATCACCGGTCTGGGCTTGAAAGACGCGCAAGACCTGGTTGACGGTGCTCCGAAGCCGGTTAAAGAAGGTGTCTCCAAAGACGAAGCCACCGCAATCAAAGCACAACTTGAAGAGGCAGGAGCTGAGGTTGAGGTTAAGTAAGGCATCAGCGCCTGTTCAAGGCTAGTACTATAGACCTTTCCCCGGTAAAACGGGGAAGGGTCTATACCCTTTTTAGACGGCCAGCGGAGAACGTGTCCGCCAATCGTTTGAACATCAATTCTCTGACCTGAAAACCCGTCCAACCGTGTCCAACGCCCTCATCACTTCCACCAAACGGATCAACTTCTCGCGCACGAAGAATCCGCTTGATTACCCGGATTTCCTTGAAATCCAGCTCAAATCTTTCCGAGACTTTTTCCAGCTTGAAACCACTGCGGATAACCGCCAGGCCGAAGGTCTGTTCAAAGTATTCAGCGAGAATTTCCCTATTTCGGATTCCCGCAACAACTTCGTA
>CAYWDY010000281.1:0-3452 GCA_964455985.1 uncultured Flavobacteriales bacterium | reverse complement strand
ACCATTCCGTCAAAGTCATTTGACCAATTCGGACCCGTATCAGGCGCAGGGTGGGAAATCCAACAGCAGCCGTCATTCGGCGCACTTGACGGTTCTTGCCTTCCGTGATGGCCAAGGAAATCCAAGAGGTGGGAATGGATGCCCGAAACCTGATCGGCGGAACCCGATCCGGAATGAAATCAGGCGGGAGAATCTGATGGACTACCGCCGGCTTTGTACGGAATGATTGTCCATTTATCCGAATCACCACCCCCTCACTCAAAGCATGAACGGCATCTTCGGTCACCTTGCCTTCCACTTGCGCCCAGTATTCGCGGGTATGGCTCCGATGGGGATTCAAGAGCCTGGCGTTGATGGATGAATCGTTGGTCAAGAATAATAATCCCTCGCTGTCGGCATCCAACCGACCGACAGGATATACGTCTTTCTCGAATGAAAATCCCAAATCAGCCAACGTCGGGTGATCGCCTTCCCGGGAAAATTGGGAAAGCATACCAAAAGGTTTTTGTACTGTGAAATAGCGGAAGTGAGCAGGCATCACGTAAACTAGGCGGTAGGGCAAGATCACAAAAAACTGTTAAATGAAAATGCGGACAGCAACAATTTACCACCACTTTCGTTTCTTTATGAGCAAAACAACCTATCATGAATACCCGACAAACGATCTTACCTCTCTTGGCTTTTACACTCGCTGCCATGGTAGCCTGTAACGGATGCAAAGATGAAGAGACCTGCATGGCAGGAAGTGGTGGTAACCTGACGTTAGTAGTCAAATTGGAACATCACACCATCAACATCCCGAATGATTCCCTGAGACCGGATACGGTATGGGTCAAGTACAACGCTTCCGATTGGGCCAACGCTCCTCAAGGGTATGACCTACAAGTCGTGGGAGATTTTCCCGAGGACCATGTCCACGTGGAGGGCCTTAAATGCGGTCAGTACTACCTATATGCTTCCGGATGGGACACCAGCATCAGCCAGGTCGTCAAAGGCGGCATCCCCTACAATACGGATCAGTCAACAGGCGAAGTGATTGTCAAGATTCCCGTGGTGGAATAATACAATAGGGATAGCTGAAGATTCACTTCTGCCCCATCTCCAATAATTTTCAGATGCAGGATCAGTTTCTTGGCTGATTTGCGGCTAGTACGATGTGACTTGAAATACGTACCTTTCATACATGTTCCGGGCTAGAATTTCCCCTTGGTTAATGGTCAACTTGATGATTTCGTCCATTTGGTTTTCCGGTTGCCAAAAGGAGGAAACCACGGGAGAGATACAGGGCAATCTTTCACTTGCCCTTCAAATTAAGCATCATTCCTGGGGAGTACCCTATACTGATGTTTACCTGAAATCAAATTGCACGGTTTTCCCCGGTAAGGATACGCTAGCTTATGATTACCACTTGCAAACGGACAACGACGGCTTTGTCGAATTCCTTCGTTTACATCCGGGAAATTATTTCGTTTACTCGTCTGGGTACGATATGATCTGGGGCGATACGGTTATCGGCTATTGTCCGGTCACGTTACCACTTTCATCCGGCAATACCCGTATCTTGTACGTCAGCGAATGAGATCCATCTTGGCTATTAGAATCCTGAGTGTAATCTTGCTCGGGCTTTCGTGGGGTTGCACCTATGATCACCTGGAGGCGCCTGACAACAGCGGCTATCCCGATGACGTTTCTGCAATCATTCTCACCAAGTGCGCTACTCCGGGATGTCACAACAACATCAGCTATGGGAATGCGGGAGGAATCGACCTAAGTTCTTGGGATGCCTTGTTCCGAGGTGGCAGAAGCGGTAGCAGCGTTATCCCCTACTCAACTTCTTATAGTTTTCTACTCTACTTCGTGAATACGGATTCCAGTCTGGGACCGGTATTGGAACCCACTATGCCTTTCGATCAAGCTCCTTTGAGTAGAGCCGAGTATGAAACGCTATACAACTGGATACTTCAAGGGGCGCCGGACAACACCGGTAGCATTCGATACGCTGGAGACCCACTCCGACAAAAGATTTCTGTATGCATGCAGGGTTGCGATCAAGTAGCCACGTTGGATCCGGAGAGTGGCAATATCATGCGCTACATCTCCGTGGGTGCTGACCCCTCCCTCATTGAAGCTCCGCACCTCGTTCGTGTATCTCCCGACGGACAATACTGGTACGTGGTATTTTACTCAGGAAATGTCATTCAGAAATTCCGATGCAGCGACGACTCCTTGGTAGCGACGTTAGATATCGGTTCTGCGGATTGGAATACGGTAATTCTCACTCCGGATGGTAGTCGAGGTTTTGTGAACGGAACAAATGCAGGCACCACAGTCGTTGTCGATTTGGACCAAATGACGGAGATAACGCGGTTCAGTATCGACTATCCCCATGGAGGCTTTGTGACTCCGGATGGTCACTGGTTGTACCTGACATCGCAGCTCGGCAACTTCATCAACAAAGTGGATATCACCGATCCCTTTTACAGTTTTGACTATATCATCTTGCAGCCTGGAGAAACCAAGACCACGGCTTCTCGCTACGACCCCCACGAGATGACTCTCTCGGCTGATGGCAACCGTTATTTCATCAGTTGCCAAACCAGTAACGAGGTTCGGATTTTTCAAACTTCCAACGACTCGTTGATTTCTACGCTACCGGTAGGAGCCAAGCCTCAAGAGTTTTCAGTATCCAAAGACTTCCCCTATGTCTATGTGACCTGCACAGAGGATGTACAAGGTCCCGGTGCCAAAGGTTCCGTTTATGTGATCAATGCCTCGACCAATACAGTGGTCACTCACTTGTACACCGGTTATCAACCGCACGGAATTGCGGTGGATGAAGATCGCAGAAAGGTTTATGTCGCGAATCTGAATGTCGATTCCAACGGACCCGCGCCCCACCACGTATCAGACTGCGGGGGCCGAAACGGATACATGACGTGCATCGACGAGTCCACGTTGGAGTTGGTCAAGAAAAATCTTCCGAACGGCAGTCAATACACCTACCGACAGGAAGTGCTACGAGCTCCCTATTTCGTCAGCTACCGAAAATAAAAAGAGGCTGCTCCGATTAAGGAGAGCCTCTTTTCAAAAAATCCAGCGTAAGGATTACTTCGCAGCGGCATTCATGCCATCGAGCACATCCATCACCTCTTTGACGGCTTTGGCGGAATCGTGAACGAGTTTCATCTCGTCGGGCGTGAGTTTAAGCTCGATGATCTCTTCGATACCGTTCTTACCCAATTTAACAGGAACACCCAGGTAGATGTCTTTCAGTCCATATTCTCCGTTCAACCAGGCACAGCAGGGGAAAATTCGTTTCTGGTCTTTGATGACCGCCTCTACCATTTGTGCAGCAGCGGCACCTGGAGCATACCATGCGGATGTACCCATGAGGTTGACGAGTTCACCGCCGCCTTTCTCTTCATCATTACCGGCGTCTTCGGCACCTCCAT
>CAYWDY010000280.1:0-3454 GCA_964455985.1 uncultured Flavobacteriales bacterium | reverse complement strand
CGTCGGATGAGTTCTGTTCTTTAGAAATCAAACGGTCCCAGAGCAATCCGCCATTGGGGTTGTAGGAAGCAGTCAAGATGTTGCCATAGCGGTAATAGGTATGCGTCACCATGGTCTGGGTGTAGTAATCCCAAAAGGTGCGTGACGATTCCACGTACGATTCCGCCAGGATGAGGGCACCACCGTCGTTTCGCGGAATGATGCGATCGACGTAATAGTTGAATAGTTCTTTTTTACGGAAATCGTTTCGATCGGTGATGGCTTTGGTCAGCAGAGCATCGGAAAACGGCGAGTAGAAAGGACCGGACTCTTTCAGGCTGTCGAGGCTGAAACTTTGGTAGAAGATTCCAGCAGTGGCCAGCATGCCCACCTCCGAAAAGAATCCGGCGGTGATGAGGGACTGATTCACCGGATCGATGGTGAAGGAGAGATCAGTCAGGTATTTGCCTTCTAATTTGATGTCCTGACGGAAAGGGATTTTCTGTTGGTGCTGATAACCGGTGAGTATGTAGTGGCTTTCGCCAGGTTGCCGGACGCGTTTGTCGGTCAGGAAGTTCACGCCGAGTACGAAGAAGTCGGCGGAGTCGCTCAGCAGGAAGTGGGTGGGAGCGAAACGTTGCAACGGCATGGGCATGTCCCATTCGCTGCGGTAGATCCGTTGCAGGGAGGTATCACTCACCACCGTGCAGATAGCGTGGGTAGTGCCGGTTTCTTTGCGGTAGGTGAAGGCGAATTTCGATCGGTCTTTGGAAAAGATCACGGCCGGTCGACGATCGTCATCCAATCGGGAGAAAGGCAGTTCCTCCAATAGAACCGGCGATCCCGAATAATTTCCGTCGGTGCCGACATACGTAGCGAAGACTTGGTAGCCGACGCCTTGCTCGCGATCGTTGTATGTCAAGACCAACACACGATTTCCTACACTTTCAATGTCAAGAAAGAACGCATCTTCCCGGAAAGGCTCTAACTCCTTTTCCCACACCGTTCTGAGGTCCTTGCTGAGGTATTGCAGGAGGAATCGCCGGGATCGTGCGCTGCTGAACACAGAGTAGCTTTCGAAGTCCGCGTTGCTGCGCAGGAAGAAATAGCCGTTGTCCGTCGCCCCGAGGATCTTCAGGTATCCGAAGCGGTTGTTGTTATCCAGTTCCTTGGACCACGATATTTCCAGTCCATGGGAATGGAAAGCGGGCAGGAGCAGGATCAGTAGCGCAACAAGGGTTCTTGCCGGGGAAAACATACTGTCCGAAAGATACAGGAAATAGGGGAAGGAGGGAATGACTTAACGCTTGCGGAAAATGTACCCGCCCTTTTCGGCGCCCCACACTTGTTCGTCCTTGTCGTTGAATCCCTGATCCCAACTGACCATGGCATTACGGTGGATGGTGACTTTGGAGGTGGCATAAGCAGCCCCTTTGCGGTCGCTCGGGCAGTCCTTGCCTACCGTACCACCGACGAAGTCTTTCCCTTCGCGACGCAGAATCACGTCGCAGCCGTCTTTCCGTTTCAAGGAGTCACGCGACAGCGCTTCCACGCGTTCCGGTTGACCGGCAAATCGCAATGGTTCGGTCAGGGTATAGATGGCGCTTTGAAAGGTGCCGGGCTGTGGTTCCGTGACATGATAGACACGCTGACGGTAGGGTTTATCCAGCGATCCGGCGACGGCTTGTTCGACATAGAGCCAGAATCCATCGGGACTGTCCTTCCAAATAGGAGTCATGGTCAGTCGGATGTCGAAATAATTGGCGGTGTCCGCCTTATGCTGTCGCTCACTGCTGAAGGAGCCCGACATTCTTTTTTTCAGACAGGATAATTCTCGGGATTGTGCTGATCCTAGGAGGGGAAGTAGAATCAGTATAGTGAACAGGTTCCTTGTCATACGTGTAGTATAAAGATTTATTGACGGGCCATGAGGTAATCCACGATGCGAATGCATGTGCTGGAATCGATCGATGCACCGTACGTATGCACCATCTTGTCGACGATCTTCTCCCACGCTTTGCGCGAGAGCTTGGGTTGCATTTCAACATAACGGGCGGTGTGGCACGTCTGGCAGTTGGCGATGTATTCTTCCATGCCCGGAGCTTTATCGATGGAAAGCTCTACGGAATTGGCATCGGGAAGCGGGGCAGCAGGAGCAGTCGTATCCGCTGGCTTGTCCGACGAGGAACAGCTGAGAAGTAGAATAGCGATCAGGGGTAAATACTTCATATCAATCGACAATCAAGGTAAGGGATTCGATTTCGTTCTTCATGTAACCGCTGCGGTTCCATTGCGACGGTGGTTGTGTTTCGCCGGTGTTGCTCGTCGCTCTCACCATCAAGTGATACACACCGGCACTCTCAGGAGTCCAGCTGTAGCGCCAGCGCCGCCAGGAGAAAAGACCCAGCTCCGGGTCGAGGCGTGTGGCGATCCAAGTATGGCCGCTGTCGGTAGAGAGTTCCACGCGGGCGATACCGCTGCCACCGTCGAAGGCCAGGCCTTGTATTTCGGCGGGCTTCCCGGCAGAAATCCTACTGCCGCCTTCGGGTTGTACGAATAGCGAGCGAATGGCGATGCGACGGATAGGTTGGGTCTTGGGCGCCAGACTGTCCGGACGCTCGTTCCCGTTACTCACGCCGACAGGTACTTGATAGGCTTTTTTCATCCAGAAGCCGGTGAAGCTGTCGTTGTACACGCGGATCTCGTTGAGCATGCCGATCCAGTAGGTAGCGTACCAGCCGGGCACGACCAGTTTGAGCGGGTATCCGTTGAGCAGGGGGATGGTATCGCCATTCATCTCGTAGGCCACCATGACATCGCCGTCCATGGATCGGTCGATAGGCAGGGTTTTGATGAAATCGGGTGTTGCGCTGAGCGGCGGTTCATCCATGCCGTTGAAGGCCACTTCGAGAGCGCCTTGTCGCACGCCGGCGGCGTTGAGCAGGTCACGCAGTCGCACGCCGGTCCAACGGGCGTTGCCCATGGCGCCGTTTTTCCACTGTACGCCCGGCACGCGGGGATCGAATTGCTGCCGTGCGTTTCCGGCGCATACGGCGAGCGCGGGCAGGGTTATGGCCGGAAAATCATTTTTGAGTTGTTGCAACGAGAGGGCCAGCGGATGTTCGACATGGCCGTGTATGCGAAGTCGGAACGTATCGGGGTCTATGCGATCGGGCATTTCGGAGAGATGCCACCGCACGAAGAAAACGTCGTTCGGGGTATAGTCTTCCAGAAAATACTTCTGAGGGGTTTCGAGGTTCAAGGGCCGCTCGGTGCGGAGGATCATCTCCCGTTTCCCGGGGGCTCTGACGAGCTTGTCCTGCGGCTTGAAGAAATCGAATTCTTTCTCCGGAGCCGTGTTTTGACGGCAGGAGGTGAACAGGGACAGGAAGAGCAGGGTAGGGAGGACCCATGTAAGTCGGCCGGTGGACAGGGGTTTCATGCGTTTCAAATGTATCTAATATGATTCGAAAGA
>CAYWDY010000279.1:0-3468 GCA_964455985.1 uncultured Flavobacteriales bacterium | reverse complement strand
ATCAATATGCAGGACGTGGAGAACGTCCAAATCCTCAAAGGAGGAGCGGCTTCGGCGCTTTACGGTTCCCGAGGTGCCAACGGTGTTGTGCTGATTACCACGAAGAAGGGTAGCAAGCAGTCAGGGATCGGAGTCAATTACGGTCTCCTGTACAAAACGACGACTCCGTATTACTACCGCGACGTGCAAAACAAATACGGGTCGGGAGCGCCTTCGACCTCTTTCGCTACACCTGCCTTTGAAACGGGTACTGATGGTATTCCGCTCTTTCCCACCTTGGCCACTGATCCTGAATTCGGGTATCCCGGATCTTCCGTATCATGGGGTCCTGCGCTTAACGGACAAACCATTCGATGGTGGGATGGAAGCCTGCGATCTTGGTCGCCGCAGCCGGATAACCTGAAGCTGCCATTCCGGAACGGCAAAACGGTCACCCACACGCTTTCTGCCGAAGGCGGCAGCGATCTGGGTTCGATGCGTGTATCGCTGACCCGCACGGACAACAATCCTATCGTTCAAAACAGTGATTTTCATCAGACCACCATCAATACCAATTCGACGTTGAAGGTGACCGATAAGGTGACGCTCAATTTGGCGGCCTCCTACATGGATTTCCATCGGCTGAACAGTCCGCTGCTTGGTGAGGATCCAGAATCCTTCTGCAAAGGATTGCTGTATTCATGGGGTCGCAGTTATCAGGGCGAAGACCTGGCTGATTACGAACTGCCTGACGGAACGCGTAATCCCCAGAGCGGATATCCGTATTTGTACATCGACAAATACCTGTGGTGGAATTATTTCAATCATAATACGACGCTTGACCGATCAAAATTTCTCGGCGGCTTGACGCTGAATTATCAGATCAACGGATGGCTCAGCTTTATGGGGCGTACGGGTCTTGACTACACGTTTGACCGTTATGAGACGCGAAACAAACCGGCGGATTTGATCGGTTTGCTGGACGGTTATTACGGCGAGCAGGTCACCAAAGACAACAGCATCAACCGGGAGTTCCTGTTCACCGCAGTGAAGAAGAATTTTCTGAATTCGGGGCTGGACGTGGACTTCAACGTCGGCGGTGCTTCCTGGAGCCGTGATATGACGGGCATCAGCGCGCATTCCGGCACCTGGTACTATCCGAACTGGTACAGTCTTTCCAATTATACCTCCACCATCTACGGACAAGATGCTAACGGAAATCTGATTGTCGAACAGGCGGGCGACGATCCTTCCACCTTGGTGCCCAAGAATTCGTTTTACAAGAAGAAGATCAATTCGTTGTATTCCTTCATGCACCTTTCTTATAAGAACTACCTCTTTATTGAGTTGACGGGTCGAAACGACTGGTCCTCCACGTTGCCTTCGGATGCCAATTCCTATTTCTATCCCGGCGTTTCCGTGAGCTATGTGGCGAGCGATGCGCTTCCGATCAAGAACGACTGGTTGAGTTATGTCAAGGTACGGGGAGGTGCGGCTCAGACGGCAACAGATACCGATCCGTACCAGACTGAATTTTATTATTCGACCACGTTATATGGCGGTGAACAAGCTACTTCATTTCCGCCCGTCATTCCGCCCATATCCTTAAAGCCGCAGCGTGTCAATTCCTATGAAGTGGGCACCAATTTGGGTTTCTTCGATGACCGTATCGTCCTTGATTTCACCTACTACTACAAATATTCGTTCGACCAGATCATCAATACGCCACTGCCTTATTCCGCTGGAGCTTCGTCCGTGCTGATCAACGAGGGAGCGTTGTCAAACCAAGGTATAGAGTGGACCATCGATGCTACCGTTTGGCAGAGTAACGATTGGTTGGTGAAGACCGGATTCAATTTCACCCGAAACCGCAACAAGGTGGTGAGTCTCGGTGATTATGCCGATACCTACATCATCGGAGAGATATGGGGCGAGAACGGTCCGCAGATGGCTCTGCATGAAGGCGATGATTTCGGTACGATTGTCGGCTGGGATTATGTGTATCAGAATGGACAGCCGGTCGTCAACGACGAAGGCACCAAGTACCTCATTTCCGACAAGCGTGTTCCCATCGGTAATGCTTCCCCACATTTTCTGGCGGGCTGGACGTCGCAGGTCAGTTACAAAGGCTTGACGCTTCGTACGCTGATTGATACGAAGTGGGGTGGAGATATTTATTGCGGCTCCTATGTGATCGGATTGCAGTCCGGTCAAAGTCCGGAAACCTTGGAAGAGCGGGATGGGGGAGGGCTTCCGTATACCAATCCTGCCGGCGAGACCAGTAATGTCGGTGTGATATTGCCCGGCGTGCATGAAGACGGATCAACCAACACCACGGTGGTTCACTATTACTATAAATACATGCCTAACGCCGGAGGCTGGGGCCATTTTCTCTCCACACCCGGTATTGTCGAAGATACGTGGATCAAGATGCGTGAGATCAGTCTGACGTATGAGCTTCCTTCCAAGCTTATACGGAAAATGAAAATATTCCAGGGGCTGTCGTTCAATGTGACAGGCCGCGATCTTTTTTATTTCTATACCACCGTACCTGATCGGATCAATCCCGAAGGGCTGCTGGGTGCCGGGAATGCCCAAGGCTTTGAGTGGTCCTCTCTGCCGGGAGTCCGCTCCTTCACATTCGGGTTTAATGCCAAATTCTAAGGGATGACTGCCATGAAAAAATCGACGCTGTATATCGCTCTCTTGTACTTATTGTTGGTCAATACATCCTGTCGCAAGGACTTCACCGAGATCAATCAGAACCCCAATGGCTTCACCGAGGCCAGCGACGGGTCCCTGTTCAATACCGTGTTAGCTTCCCTGCGCTCGGGTTGGAACGAGCAGCTCTATGTGAATGTGTCCGTCTTGTATAAGCAGAACCAACAGTACGCCTTGCCGCAGGTGCGTTGGAACAATTATACGATCGGAACAGAAGAGATTTGGGCCAACTATTACACGATGCTTCCCAATCTACGCGAGCTGGAGCGTCGATGGAGTGACTACGATACGTCGTCGCATGCCGTTCAGACCATGAAAGCGATGGAGAAGATCGTGTTGGCCTACAAGACTTTCAAGGTGACGGATCTTTTCGGCGATATTCCTTTTTCAGAAGCGGGTTACGGTTATCAGTCAACCGCGGCCTTGCGTCCGAGTTTCGATTCACAGCGTAGTATCTACCTGACGTGCCTCGAAGAGCTGGCCTGGGCGGCTGAACACATCGACCCCTCGGCCGCCGGCGATGAACCGTTGGCCACCTTCATACAGTTCGACAAGCTGTTCTTTGGTGACCTGGTCAAATGGCGGAAGTTCGCCAATTCGTTGCGGTTGCGTCATGCCATGCGCATGGTGAACCGTGAGCCGGCATTGGCCGGTGAAATCATTTCGGATATCATCAATAATTTCAAGCCTACGTTCGGCGTCAATGAATTCGGGCAGTTGAACGATAACCCCTACACCGAAACGGCAGCTATTTATCCGTACACGCTC
>CAYWDY010000278.1:0-3470 GCA_964455985.1 uncultured Flavobacteriales bacterium | reverse complement strand
TGAGCACGGGGAGCAAAAAGAGCTTTATGCCGAATGTCATTTTGATTCGGAGGCCATCAAGCAGACCGTCCGCCAAATGGTTGGAGAAACGGTGGTTCTCAGCTGAGCAATCATTACCCCTGAAGGGACTCGTTATTAACGGTCTGCGTTCTCGAACAAAGCCCGGATATTCCCCCGCTCATATTTCCTACTTTTGCTCGTCCAGTCCTTGTTGACGTGCTCCGCTATTTCCTCCGCGTACTGATTCATTACCTTCTCTTCTTCGTCTTTTGGAGAGGTGTATTCCTGCTGTTGTTCTACCGGACCGGAAGTGTTGCGGAGGCGCTACCCGCTTTCGTTCACGGTGCGCGGATGGATCTTTCGCTCATCGGGTATATTGCGGTTCCCTTGTGGTTGGCGGCCATCTTTCAGGTGTTTCGTCCTGCCCGGATAATGCCTCGGCTACTTTCCGGTTACCACCGTTTTGTCCTGCTTCTATTTACGCTTATCCTCACTGGCAACCTGGTCATCTTCCACTTCTGGGGAACTTTGCTGAACTACCGGGCACTCACGTATCTCACCGATCCCGTCGAAGCCCTCGCGTCACTCAGCATACTTCAGCGCATCATGTTGCTACCTGCGATCGCGCTTCTGGTATGGATCACTTGGAGACTCATGAAAAAGGTGAGGCAGCCGTTTCCCGCGCCGGTTACGCGTGACCGACAGACCTGGACCGCCTTAGCCGCTGTCCCGCTGGTTGTTTTCTTGTGTATCCGAGGAGGACTCCAAAAGCTACCTATGAACGAGAGCTTGGTCTATTTTTCAGACGATGCGCTCTTGAATCAAGCAGCGGTGAATCCGGTGTGGCATCTGGCCTACGACTCGAAGATGGCTACGGATGAATCACATCATCCCTTCCGTACCCTGGATGACCGGCAAGCGCAACAGCTGGTCGAAGCAGCTCGCCCGATTCATCATAGGTCGGACACTACACTGTTGGACTACTCGCGCCCCAATCTCGTTTTTCTGATCTTGGAGAGTTTCTCCACTGATCTTATCGGTGCCTTGGGTGGCGACAAACGGATTTCACCGGTATTGGATTCGTTGATAGCCCACGGGCTGCTGTTTGACAGTATTTATTCTTCCGGCTTCCGCACGGACCAAGGAATAGTCTCTGTACTCAACGGATGGCCCGCTACGCCTTTCCATTCCATCATACGCTCCATCGATAAGTGTAATCAGCTTCCTTCTCTGCCTCGACTTATGAAAGAAGAAGGTTATCACACGGCCTTCTACTATGGAGGAGAAAGCAATTTCTCCAACCTCAATGCCTACGTCATGAATCAAGGGTTCGATAGGCTCGTGGACAAGCGGAGTTTTGACGAAACTGTTGATCACGGACAATGGGGTGTACATGACGGCCCGGTACTGATGCGTCAGGCTACGGACCTCGACACGATGCGAACACCATTCCTCAGTGTGATCATGACTCTCAGTAGTCACGAGCCGTTTGATGTACCCGGACCAATACGTATTCCGGGGGACAAAGCTCCGGACCGTTTTCGGAATGCCGCCGCGTACACCGATGCGATGCTAGGGGAGTATTTCCGGGTAGTACAAGCCAAGCCGTGGTACAACAACACCCTCTTCATCCTTGTCGCAGACCATTCGCACAAATTGCCGCTCAAGCGAAATGTACTGACACCTCCGGGTCGTCATATCCCGTTGCTTTTCTTCGGTCCCGCTTTGCGTGATTCGTGGGAAGGACATCGTGTACACAAGCTGGGCGGGCATCAGGATGTGCCCGCCACGCTCTTGCCCGCTATGGGCATGCAGGATTCTTCCTTCCGTTGGAGCAAGGACCTGTTGGATCAGTCGTCGAAACCTTTTGCGTATTTGCCCTATGAAAATTACCTGACGTGGATTTCTCCTGCAGGATGGTTCATCTGGAATTTCGAACGGAATACGATCACGGTGAAGTCGCCGGGATACCGAATCAAAGACAATGACCCCGAAGCGATGTTTGCTCGGGCCTACATGCAGACGCACTTCAGCGATTACCGGTCAATCCGGTAACCGATTAGGAGAGTCCTAGCTCTTTCTTCTGTTCGTTTGAGATCGGTGACGGTGAGTCGATCATCACATCTCTTCCGGCATTGTTCTTCGGGAAGGCGATGTAATCACGGATCGAGTCGGCTCCTCCAAAGAGGGAACACAAGCGGTCGAATCCGAATGCGATGCCGCCATGTGGAGGGGCACCGAATTCAAAAGCGTTCATCAAGAATCCGAACTGGGCTTGTGCGTCTTCCGTCGAGAAGCCCAAGCGTTCAAACATGCGTTGTTGCAGGCCGCGATCGTGAATACGAATAGAACCGCCACCGACTTCCACGCCGTTGATGACCATATCATAAGCATTCGCCCGCACACTGCCTGGATCCGTATCCAACCGGTCCACATCTTCTGGTTTGGGTGAGGTGAAGGGGTGATGCATGGCGTGCCAGCGGCCACCGTCTTCGTTCCATTCGAGCAACGGAAAATCAACTACCCATAGGCAACGGAACGTGTTTTTATCGCGTAACCCGAGACGATCACCCATCTCCAAGCGGAGTTCACTCATCGCTTTTCGAGTCTTTGCTTCCGGACCGGCGAGAATCAGAATCAGATCTCCCGCTTCAGCTTGGCAGTGGGTCATCCACGATGTCAGATCTTCGGGAGAATAGAATTTGTCCACCGAGGATTTCATGGTGCCGTCCGTTCCGTACCGCGCATAGACGAGTCCGCTCATGCCTAGCTGAGGTCGCTTGACCCATTCGGTAAGTTCGTCCAATTGCTTGCGGGTATATTCCGAGCATCCTTTTGCGCAAATGGCCAACACCGTCTGGGCCTGCTCGAAGACGGGAAAGTTTTTACCCTTTACCAACGTGCCAAGGTCATGGATGCGCATATCAAATCGGATATCGGGTTTGTCGTTTCCATACAGACGCATGGCATCAGCATAGGTCATTCGAGGCAACGTTCCGATATCGACTCCTTTTACCGAATGGAAAAGTGCACGGATCATTCCTTCAAAGGTTTGAAGGATGTCTTCCTGCTCCACAAAACTCATTTCGCAGTCGATCTGGGTGAACTCCGGCTGACGGTCGGCCCGAAGGTCTTCGTCGCGGAAGCATTTGACGATTTGGTAATACTTATCCATTCCCGCGACCATCAACAACTGCTTGAAGGTTTGCGGGGATTGAGGCAGCGCATAGAATTCGCCCTGATTCATGCGGGAAGGAACCACGAAGTCACGGGCACCTTCCGGCGTGGATTTGATCAGCACGGGAGTTTCTACTTCGATGAATCCCTGGTCATTCAGGTAATTCCGGGCTGCCGAGGCGACACGGGCGCGAAGAAGCAGGGCATCACGCACCGGTGAACGGCGTATATCCAGGTAACGGTATTTCATCCGAAGGTCGTCGCCGCCATCTGTATCGTCTTCGATAGTAAAA
>CAYWDY010000277.1:3257-3482 GCA_964455985.1 uncultured Flavobacteriales bacterium | reverse complement strand
ATTTCCCTACCTGCTTCGACTCCATTTTTAATGGCCTATGTCGTGTATGTAGAAGGTCAGCCGGTTTCCTCCGGCAAGTTCGTACGCTGATCAGTTACCGCCTGCTGCGACCTGTTCCAATTTAGTCAAAATCACTTCGGAGCTACCGTCTACCTCTACGACCTTGAACCGGGAAGTATGTCCTTTCTTCAGGATTATTTTTGACTTCGGGATATCCAGGCAATC
>CAYWDY010000277.1:1391-3247 GCA_964455985.1 uncultured Flavobacteriales bacterium | reverse complement strand
GGCCTTGCCATCCACGGCTGGGGCAGCTAAGCGTACTTGCCAGGAATCACCTGTACGCTCCAAGCGGTTATACCGCTGGTTTGGCTTTATATTCAGGTATAGCAGCATGGCGAGCGAATTCGATCAACGAAGGAAAAAAGTCCTGGAAATCCATTTCTAATTCCGAATAGTGAAGTCGTAAATCCGCTTCCGCTTCATCCATCCGATTCGGGAAGCGAACCCGCTTGGACAATCCGGTAAGAGTGCGGCCAATGCCTTCCACTGTCGCGTATTGAGTGAGCCAATCGCGTTCGACCATATACGGCAGGAAGGCGAGAACCGATTCAGGCAAGTGCTCTGCGGAATCCTGAAAAAGCCGGTAATGATCCCGGGCAAAGTCAGGCAACGGGACCGCAGAAAATGCAGTGAAATTTTTAGCCAGGAAATGATCGTAAAACAAATCCACCACCACGCCGGCATATTTTGAATGACGATGATACAATAATTGTTTGCTTCGGGCGGTAACCGGATGAGTATCGGTAAAATGATCGATAGCCCGATGTAACTCTATTCCTCGGCGGATACCAGCTGGAAAGAGGTCTTTCTTCTGCCCCTTCACATGGTCGGCGATGAAATTGCCGATTGTCAAATCCGGATCACCAAACGAAAGATACAGATGAGCCAGAAAGTTCATGAAAAAACGAACGGATATGTAACTGTTGAGGCTGGTCTACCAAGAATTACGGGCAAACCTGAAAAAACTGATCAGGACACTTCTTCGCTCGGAGGCTGGGAAATATGACCGACGACATCGACCATGCCATACCCTTGGTTGGTGAAGAGACCGATGCCATTGTCCCAAATGAATTTGTGGACTTGCGGATGGGCGTGAAGGGTGAACGGCAGCAAGTAACCGAAGATGGGCAAGCTGTCGTTGTTCTTGTAGATCCGGGCGAACTTCTTGTGGGTGTTCAGGATCTTGTCGATATACATCGGGTCTGGAACGATATCAAACTCGGCGAACTTCTCCATTTCCTCTTGGGAATAACCGGCTTTCTCCATCTGATCCAGGATGGCATGGTAAAAGGCATCCGAGAACTCGTGCGAGCGAGGATCCAAAGGTTCGGGGATATTTCCTTCCGCATCAGACTCGAAAGGAGGCTGACATACCATGGGAGAAATACAAACGTATTTCATCTCCGTTTTGAACTCGGGATCAGGAATGATCTCGTAAGCCTTGGGGACCAGGGTCAACTTTGCGAAACTGACCAAGCGTTTGGAGAACAGATTCTCCACCCATTGCTTGGCGAATTCATCGTGCGCAGCACCGACCACCAACGTGACTTTAGATGATAAGAAGCGGATCTGGCCGTTGATTACTTTAGAAGTGCCTTTTAAGGAGGAAAAGCAAAAGAAGGGTGAGGCGGTAGGAAGTTCCTGGATGATCTCATCCATGAGTGCCGACACAATCTTTTGGTGATGCAAGGGAACCATACCGGCTCCACCGTGAACCTTCAAGAAGGAAATCTTAATACGCATAGAAAGGGTAGTTATTAACGGGGGTTTTCAGAAGCAAATGCGTTCGAGGTAAAAGCAACGCTACTGTACGATAAAGCGATTCGGGTTAGAGTAAAATCGGATACAAAGATATGAATTCGAATGAATACAAGGTTAAATACGGCTAAAAACCGCACCCAGGGTGCGGAAAATGGTATTCAGGTATTGACCAACCGTCGGGTTTTCCACGTAAGGCATATTCCAACGGATCTTCTCCGGGATGAGGACCTGCACGTAATACGTCTCCGGATCGGATTGTTCGGCCAGGATCTTGTTCTCATCGGCAAAACGGATGGAAGCTGCATCGGTAATGCCGGGCC
>CAYWDY010000277.1:0-1381 GCA_964455985.1 uncultured Flavobacteriales bacterium | reverse complement strand
GCCTGACCGATAAAACACGGCGTTGGGCCTCTGTATACCGGTCCACGTATTTCCTGACCTCGGGACGAGGGCCGACCATGCTCATGTCGCCCGTCAGTACATTCCACAGTTGAGGAAGCTCATCGAGCTTGCTTTTACGAAGCCAATAGCCTACCCGGGTGACCCGAGGGTCCCGATCACCAACAGTCAATTGACCGACCCGCTCGGCGTGCCGGCGCATGGTCCTGAACTTGACCAACCGAAAATCCTTTCCGTTCTGCCCCACCCGATTTTGAAAAAAGAAAACAGGACCGACATCATCCAGCACAACGGCCAAAGCAACGAGCGGAAGGACGGGAAGTATGATCAGTAATCCGAAGACACTAAGCCCGATATCCAACATCCGAAGCACCACCCGGTTCATGGGAAGGAAAAGGAATTATTTGGAAATAGTTCCCGTGAGAATCCAGGACGCAAGGTCATCAATGACCTTCTCCTCTACGTTTCCAGAATGAGTGTATTCCTCAGGACTACTTTTTCCGGTTCCCTTAATGAAGAAGTGATTGAGATCCGAATAGGTCTTGAAGGTGACCCCAGAAACCCCTTTCATGTTCGCTTTCCAGATAGCGACATCCTTATCCGTGATTTGAAAATCACGGCCACCGTAGAGCACTACAGCCGGAACTTTGGACGATTTAACGGTGAGGTACGCGTCGTAATCCCGCAAGTAAAGCCAATAGGCAGGGTGTAATCCGAGAATGGTGACGGAATCCCCTTTATTGGATTCCGTTAAGGCATCGATACGGACAGACTCACGCTTCAGGGAATCAAGCATAAAGGTGCGTTCGGCAGCAGGTTTCTTTTCAGCCGTCAACAAGTAATCCGTCTGTTCGATCAACACTTGCTGAAGGGGTCTTCCCGGAGGACACAACAAGACCATTCCGTCAATCACTCCGGCACGCTTCGCGATTTGCGGTAACATATAGCCACCCATGGAATGACCAATCAGAAATATCCTCGACGTGTCGATGCGCGGATCATTCTTCACGAGTCGGATGGCCGCTAAGGCATCGGCTACCGTTTCTTCTTCCGGGGTAAGGATAGGTTTCGTGTGACGGTATTGAGCTGCATAGGCACGCGTGCGTTTCTCGTAACGAAGCACAGCGACACCTTTGGCTGCCAGACCAACCGCCATATCCTTGAAAATCTTGGTGGCGCCCACCGTCTCGTCTTTGTCGTTGGGGCCGGATCCGTGGATCAGAATCACCACCGGAACTTTTCCTTTCCCTTTGGGAACGGTCAAGATGCTTTTCAATTTAATATCTGCATTCAACACATCACCGGTCGTTTCTTCGAACATCTCAGGATGGAAGTAAGGAGGATTTTGGTACTTATCACGAGT
>CAYWDY010000276.1:0-3485 GCA_964455985.1 uncultured Flavobacteriales bacterium | reverse complement strand
TGAGAGTACAACCTGCATTAACGGTAACGTTGAACCGACTTGGAACCAAAGCATTGTTATAAATTTGAGTATTTGAAGTCTGATCCCACCTCAGGGTAACATCCATAGCAATGATCAACGTTGTGGTTGCATTTACACTACCGCTCTTGCGGAATCTAGAAGCAGTAAATGTTCCAATTCCATTAATGGTCGTACTTACACCCTCGAAGTTGAAGGCGATACCATCAAACATAGCGCCGTTGCCGATTTCGCCATCACAGACAAGATTACTTCCTAGGACATTTATATAAGCGTTCGTATATGTATAGTTAGTAAACAACTTGGCTCCAAGCTCAACAGTAAGATTATAAACTGAGATAGGAGAAGCAATAGGTAGTGTAACGGTGCTGCCTGAAAGGATATAAACGTTTACACTTGCTGAATTTGGAATAGCAGTAGTAATAGTGTTCCAACCTACGCCATCCCACTGCCGCCAAATTGCAGGACTGGTCCAAGCACCACTGGCAATGGCACCATAATCATTAATTGATTGTGCCCAGGAATTGACGATTCCTAAACCACACAACAGAAAAAAAACAATAGCCTTTCGACAGTGACGAAATACATATCTCTGGGACATTGTTTTGAAAAATTAGTAAAGGTTTCAAGGTATAAAAAAGTAGTAGAATAGGCTACAATTGCCCTATTTCACTATGTACGATTTTGGCAAACCCGCAGTTTGCCGGGTGAACACCCCCTCAAAAACTATCCCCTTTCGGCTTGTTGCCCATCACCGTTTCTATACGGCTCATGATTTCGTCGGATAACAGCGGCAGGGCTTCCAACGCGTGCAGGTTCTCTTCCAGCTGCGCCGGCTTCGATGCACCCAGAATGACCGTGCTCACGTACGGATTCTTCAGACACCACGCCAGACCCAGCTGAGGCTGCGTAATACCCAAGTCCTGAGCGATGGCGTGCAACGCATTCGACTTTTCAATCGCCCGGTCGTGCAACACGCGCTCCCGCAACCAATCCATGCCCTCCATGAACAACCGCGTATCGTGAGGCTGAATGTTGTTGTACTTTCCCGACAACACCCCCGATGCCAACGGTGACCAGATGGTCGTGCCCAGGCCGTGGTGCTTGAACAAGTGCATGTAATCGCGCTCCAGCTTTTCCCGGACAAACATGTTGTACTGCGGCTGCTCCACCACCGGGGCGATGAGATGATGTTGCTTCGCAATCGAAATGGCTTCCATGATCTCGGAGGCATCCCACTCGGACGTACCCCAGTATAAAATCTTTCCCTGCATCACCAGCTGGTGCATCGCCCAGACTGTCTCTTCCATCGGTGTCTCTTTGTCGGCCCGGTGACAGAAATAAAGATCCAGGTAATCGACCTGCAATCGCTTCAGCGCCGCATGACACGCTTCGATGACGTGCTTGCGCGATAACCCGCGCTGGTTGGGCTTGGCATCCTTTCCTTCGGTACCGAAAAACACCTTGGAGGACACGAGGTATGAGCTGCGGTCCCACGATTTCTTCGCGAGGATGTTCCCCATCACGATCTCCGACTGCCCACGCGCATAAATCTCGGCATTGTCAAAAAAATTGATGCCGTTGTCGTACGCGATGGACATCAGCCGATCCGCCGTGTCATCGTCGATCTGCTTGCCAAAGGTCAACCAAGACCCGAGAGACAGTGCACTGATTTGAAGACCGGAAGAGCCAAGGCGACGGTAAAGCATAGCATGTAAATTTCCTCAAAGGTACGAGGAAATAAATTGCGCCCTTCAACCCTATCTATCCATGGCCCTGCATACAGGAAACGAAAATGCTCTTCACCAGCCAACAGTATGAATCAACACAAGTCAGTCAGGGGGAAATCATCTGCTGACAATAATCCGGTAGTTCGCTTGGGTATGGCGACCGAGAAGCTGTAAGAAATAAATTCCGACGGGCTCGTCGGAAACATCGATGGACAACTCGGCCGAGGTGTTGATTTTCGCGCAGGAAGCCACCGTCTCACCGATTGCATTGAACAGGCGATAGCCGGTGAGGGTTGACAGGTCACCGCGCAGATGTAGGCTTTGAGAAACAGGGTTAGGGAACGGGACAAGCACAAGCATTTCCGAAGGATCATCGATGCCCGTCCTCGGCGAGTAGCAAATTTCAAGTTTAGGATGTTTCGTAGCGTCCGGGTTATCACCGGAAGCAAAGAACATCCTGGCGTAAGGCGTTTCATTGATCGCTTTCACCAGGAATCCGAAAGACGAATCCGGATGATCGATCATGACCTGCACCATGGCGGTCACATCCAGGTTGAGATAGTCATCCGTACCTGTAACGCTCTGGGGAATCAACAATTGATCCGTCGAGCTGGTACCGGGTTGATTGCTCCAGGACACCGTAGATTCAGCCCAAGGTCCGGTAACCCGTTGCACCACGCTCTCGTCCGAGTGCGTCAGGTTACTATGCGGGGTGTTGCCGAAATTATTTTGTGTGGCGTAATACAGGGAAAGCGACGCGTGATCGACATGCATCTGGTTGAGTTCGCAAGGGAGGGGAAAGCGGAATAAATCGCGCCAGATGACCGGAGTGCCGTTGATTGTCCACGCACCGGTACAGTACTCGATTTCATTCGGATTGTTCTGGGCAGGATAATAATCATCGATCGAAGCATCTTCTGAAGTGCTGTCGAGCGTCAGCGTGATGCAATTGGACGATGGAATCGTGAACGTAATGGATAAGGTGGGGTGCTTTGAAGAATCCGGATTATCGCCTGACGCAAAAAACATACGAGCGTAAGGAGATTCGTTGGTCGCCTTGATCATGAATCCGAAATTGGACGTGGAGTTAGTGATCATCTGCTGCACCATGGCCGTGACGTTCAGGTTGAGGTAGTCATCGGTGCCGGTGATGCTTTGAGGAATAACCACTTCATCCGTAGTGGTGGTGCTCGGTTGATTATTCCACGTTACCGTGGCTTCGTTCCACGGACCGGTTACACGTTGAAGGATGCTTTCGTCGGAATGCGTAAGGCTGCTGTGGGCGGTATCACCAAAATTATTTTGGGTCGCGAAATAGAGGGAAAGTCGCGCGTCCTCGACAATGGCATTGGCCGGAATACAATTCAAGGGGAATCGCAACAGATTACGCCAGATTACCGGAGTACCTTGGATGGTCCAGGCCCCTGAGCAATATTCGATTTCGTTGGGGTTGTTCTGATTGGGAACATAATCATCGATGGTGGCGTCCTCATCGGCTCCATTCAACGTGTACACCACGGTAGTCTGAGCCACAGCCGGCATTACCGTAGTACACAGAAAAAATGCAATCAGGATCAGTTGGTTTTTTGTCATGGTATCTAACGATGGCTAGGGGTGACTTCATTCCATCCAAGGGTCGGACGGTAATCTTTGGGTAATGTAGCTAAGTATTGATTGATTCGTCACTTATTTCGACCAACACGGGGATAGATGATCTTTCTGGTGAAACCTGGCCTC
>CAYWDY010000275.1:2053-3494 GCA_964455985.1 uncultured Flavobacteriales bacterium | reverse complement strand
CCGTACATCTCTTTCCATAAATCCTGATTTCTTTCCTAACGCATTCTACCTGCTCGGTAAGTTGGAGTATTACACGGGGGAGTATGACTCGGCGATCGTTCACCTTCAACGGTATATGGACCATTCAGGTGCCAACGCCAATTTGAAAACGAACGCCCGACGGTATTTGGAAAGCAGCCGTTTCGCGCAGCAAGCTATCCGAAATCCGGTAGAGTTCAGTCCTCAAAATATGGGGCAGTCCATCAACTCCGCCGATCAAGAGTATTTTCCGGCTATTACGGCCGACGGGAATACGTTTTTGTTCACTCGTCGTATCAAAACAGCACAAGCCAATGGGCGTTCGACCGAGCAGGAGGATTTTTTCATCAGTAATCGGGACAAGAACGCATGGACTAAAGCAATGCCGCTAACGGAAATAAACACCTCCGGAAACGAAGGTGCTCCCACGCTTTCCGCCGACGGTCAATACTTATTCTTTACGGCTTGCGAGGAACTCTTTGCCGAAACCGATGCGCGGCCGACCAAAGGAAGCTGTGATCTGTTCATCGCTAAAAAAGTCGGTGACCGTTTTGTTAAACCGCGTAACCTCGAAGAACCCGTGAATACCGGAGCTTGGGAAAGCCAACCCTCGTTTTCCAGCGATGGTCGCACGTTATATTTCGTTCGCGCCATCAAAGGATCAGACGGCCGGAAGCAACGCGATATCTATGTGACACGTATCGATGATTTCTCCAACTGGTCCGCCCCTCAGCCGCTCGGCGCCACCATCAACACGGCGTTTGACGAGACGTCTGTCTTTATTCACCCCGATGATCAGACCCTCTATTTTTCCTCCGACGGACACCCAGGCATGGGCGGTCAGGATATTTTTGTCAGCCGTCGTCAGCCCGACGGTCAGTGGGGAGCACCGGTCAATCTGGGATATCCCATCAATACACCCGATGACGAGAATTCACTATTGGTCAGTCCGGATGGTACGACAGGCTACTTTGCTTCCGATCGGTCCGGTGGCTACGGCGGTCTGGACCTTTACAGTTTTTCCTTGAACGCCGATATGCGTCCGCGAGTAGTCACGTATATGAAAGGAAAGGTATTCGATAGCGATACACGCAAGCCGCTGGGTGCCGGATTTGAACTGATTGATTTGTCTACGGGAAAGTCTGTGGTCAATTCTACGTCCAATCCGGGAAATGGGGAGTTTATTGTATGTCTTCCTACCGGAAGAAGCTATGCGTTGAATGTCTCCAAAGACGGTTACCTGTTTTACTCGGAGAACTTCGAGCTGAAAGATATTGGATCCGCCTCGAAGCCCGTGTTGCGTGACGTTCCCTTGAAACCGATCAAAGTAGGGGAGACTGTTGTTCTCAAGAATATCTTCTTCGATTTCAACAAGGCAGATCTCAAAGACGAATCCAAAGTGGAGTTGGATAAAGTCGTGGCC
>CAYWDY010000275.1:1215-2043 GCA_964455985.1 uncultured Flavobacteriales bacterium | reverse complement strand
TCCATCGCTTCGCATCGAGATTGGTGGACACACGGATAATGTAGGCGGCAAGGCCTATAACTTGCAGCTCTCCGAAAAACGGGCCGCCTCGGTTTCAACGTACGTGACCAGCCACGGGATTTCGGCCGACCGATTGACGAATAAAGGGTATGGAGATGCCGTGCCGGTGGCGGATAACACGTCAGAGTATGGAAGAGCTCAGAACCGCAGGACCGAGTTCAAAATCATTTCGTTGAACTAGTCCCGATGGATAATGACCGGCTTTCGAAATGTCTCCCCGTTTTTCTGTTGAACACACAGAACGTAGTATCCTGCCGGAACATCTTCCAGCTGGAGGGATGAATCATCCGTCATAAGTAGGCCGATGCGGACTAAACTTCCATCCGAAGCAAAAAGTCTCCACGTACATTCATCCGAAAGTTTAATACCCTTTATATGTAGTAGCCCTTGGGTGGGATTCGGGAACAATTGCACGGCAGTTGATGAGTTCATGGGCTCATCCAATCCGATGACAAACGGAATGTTTTGGTAAAAGGATGTGTCGTTGGTGCTGACTAAAAGCATGGATTGCAGCCCGGGTCCAAACGTAGTGGTGGTGCCAAACAGCAGGATCCTTCGATCATCCGTTATCAGCACCTGATTGCCGATTTCATCCTGCAGGTCTCCGAAGGTAGGGCCCGCAATGAAAGTTCCGTTAGCATCATACAGGTTCAGGTTGAAATCCAGTTTGCCGCCGCCAAAACTGTTGGTGCTTCCCAAGGCGTAAATCGTATCGTCTTTCACCACGACATCGTTAAAGCGTTCTTCACCGGGAGTCTTGCAGCAGGG
>CAYWDY010000275.1:287-1205 GCA_964455985.1 uncultured Flavobacteriales bacterium | reverse complement strand
CACAGAAAATATCCGTTGCTGTCCAATCCCATGATCAATTGATTTTCGTCCGTAGCTCCCGAATCGATGTCGTAGCCGGCAACGATGATTTGTCCGTTGGTCAGGGTGCTGACACCCGTTAATTCTCCACGCCAAACGCCCGGTAATCGTCGAGTCCAAAGCGTATCCCACGTGACCGTATCCAACTGGATAAGGATCGGTTCACGGAAAAGACTGTCGGGAGTTTCGGTATATCCCCCCGCCAACAGGTGGCCGCCGGGAGTGATGGTAGTTCGGTTGATGACCAGGTTGTTTTCCTGAAGAAGTTCCTTTTCGCGGAGCACCTGTCCTTGATCATCCATCATTATCAGCCAGCCTGCATCCAGTCCGTTTGCATCTGAATGTTTTGATCCGGATAAGACAACTCGACTGTCGGGCCATGCTAAAGCATGATGGAGGAAATCCCAGTAAGGTGATCCGAGGCTGCGTTGCCACAATGTGTCACCGTTTGAATTCAAGCGTACGATGAAACCGTCGTAATCAAGTTGTGTTGAAAAGCTGTTGCTGGTTCCAACAAAAAGAAATCCGGAGTCAGGAAGCGACAACAGATGTGAAGCGGATTCGATTCCCCAGCTGCCGTAGCATTTAGCCCACTGGAATTGCCCGGCACTATCTGTTCGGATCAATACAAAATCAGTCTGACCGCTGCCGGTGGAAGAAAAGGAACCAGCCAGTGCATAGCCGCCATCGGGTGTGATGCAAAAGGAAGGAGCTGTGTTGAAACTGCCCCAGCCGTACGTATGCCTGAATAGCTGAGCTGGAGAGCCCAGGTACATAAGCAGCGCAACCAACAACAGTCTCGTCTTCATCGAAGTTTATCGGACAGCCTCCTGGATTCTCAGGAGTTTTTCGAGCAATGGTTCGAGGTGGTCGATTTGT
>CAYWDY010000275.1:0-277 GCA_964455985.1 uncultured Flavobacteriales bacterium | reverse complement strand
GCTTTCGCCGGTTCAGGATGAGTTTCGATGAAAAGTCCGTCAGCACCTACAGAAATGGCTGCACTGGCCACCAGTCCGATCAGGTCTGGCCGTCCGCCTGTGACTCCGCTGGATTGGTTGGGCTGTTGAAGCGAATGGGTGACATCCATGATGACAGGAACATGATTCTGCTGCATGATCGGGATCGACCGGTAGTCGACGACCAGATCCTGGTAGCCGAACATGGTACCGCGCTCTGTCAGCATGACGTGCGGATTTCCGGTGCTCTTCACCTTGT
>CAYWDY010000274.1:0-3508 GCA_964455985.1 uncultured Flavobacteriales bacterium | reverse complement strand
TTATATTTGGAGCGTTTAAAACAAGAATTTATTAATCAAAAACAAAAGTAAAATGCAGTACGAAAACACGAACAACATCGTTATTTTCAAAAACAACAAGAAAATGACAGAAAAACAACCTGACTATACAGGAACTGTTAACGTAGAAGGTAAAGACTATTCTGTTAGTCTATGGATCAAAGAAGGCAAAGCTGGTAAATTCTTTGCTGGTAGCATTCAAGAACCATTTAAAAAGATGGAGAACTTTAGCGATAAGGTGAATAAGAAAAACGATTCAGATATTCCGTTTTAAAACAAAAGTGAAATAGAATAGTTATATTTGCATACAGGTTTGCTCTCACATTATAAAACCTTAGGAATTTAGTTTGTCCTGATTAACGAGTAGCGAGGTGAGAGCCGCAAAAGTTGGTCGGGACTTTTTATTTAAAGGTTACTCGTTATCCTAAAACGTTTATTAAATTATGGCAAATGTCAAATTATTGTTCTACGGAACTGAAGAATCTGAAACAGAAAATGTTTCAATTGAATGTTTTTATAATGCTGGACGAGAATTATCAATTGTTATAGACGAAGAGCAACTACAGCGCAAAAAATTTATTGTATTAGATAAGTCTACAGCAATTAGATTTTCAAAAGAGTTGAGAAAACAAATAGCTTTAATGGATTAATTATGAGTGGATGGATTAAGTTACATAGACAAATTAGAAACCATTGGGTTTTTAAGAACGCTGATTATTTTAAGGCTTGGGTCGTTATAATTTCTGAGGTCAATCATCAAGCATCTAAAGTTCTAATTGAAGGTGAATTAATTGAATGTAAAAGAGGTCAGAGTATAAATAGCTTGTCTACTTGGGTAAGTATCTTAGGTAATGATTGGACCATTCAGAAACTTAGAACTTTTCTAAAATTATTAGAAAAAGATGGAATGATTAACACAGAGGGTCTAAGAAAAACAACACGACTAACTGTCTGTAATTACGATAGTTACCAAAGTGAGCAACAAGCAGACAACAAGCAGACAACAAACAGCCAACACACAGCTAACACGCAGCTAACAACAAACAAGAATGTAAAGAATGAAAAAGAAAAAAAGAGTGTTATACCTGATTTAAAAGAATTTGTTGATTATGGGATTTCTGTTGTTGAAGATGTATCTATTGAAGCATTAAAATTAAAATATGAAAGTTGGTTAGTTAATGATTGGTGTAAGGAGAAGAATGGTAAAATGATTAAAATTGTAAATTGGAAATCAACTTTAAATAATACAATACCATTTTTACCTAAACAACCTAAACAATCAAATATTATAGATCCATTAGTTGAACGTGCTAAAAAATTACAAGAGCAATATGGTATTAAATAACGGAAGTGCGAGAAAGTATTTGCACGATTACAAAGACGGAAAAATAGCGCAAGGGCTTGGCATAGATTGTAAGCTGGATGACTATTTAAGATTTAAGATAGGTCAATATAATGGAATTCTTGGTGGAGACAACGTAGGAAAGACCTATTGGATGACTTGGTATATGTTAGCCTTAACTACTAACCATAAATTGAAATGGGGAATATGGATGGATGAGAATTCTAAAGGTCAAGTGCTGCGTGATTTGATACAGATGTATTCAGGTATTCCGTTTAAGAACTTATCACACGAAGAAATAGATTTCTATAATGATTACTTAGAAGATTATTTTTTCTTTATTGATAACAGACAGCAGTATAAACCTGAAAATTTGCTTAAAGAATTTGAAGCAATACCAGCGGATGGTTATTTTATTGATCCATTTAACCAATTAGACCACGATATGAATTACGAGAGTAACATTAAATTTATTCGTAGTTTAAAACGATGGTGTAAGATTAACAGAAAGACGGTTTATTTAAGTATGCATCCTGTTACAGCGTCAGGAAGGAAAATAAGTGAATATCCAAGAGACCATATGTGGGAAGGTCAACCAATGATTCCTAATAAATCTATGGCTGAAGGTGGAAAAATCTTTGCTAATATGTGCGATGACTGGATTAACATTCATAGATTAACTAAACTTGAATCTATGCAATATTTTACTTTGATAGATATAGATAAAATAAAAGATAAAGATACGGGTGGAGGTCAGACTATGAGTAATGATCCTCTGATGTTTTATTACAATCACGGATTAGGATTTACTATTGAAAATGTGAATCCAATTAAACGAGGAAAATACGAACCTAAGCCATTATCAATAAATATTAACTTTGACAATCAATTACCTTTCTGATGAAAACATTTAATTCGATAAGCGGTGGCAAAACATCAGCGTATTTAGAAGTGCATTATCCAAGTGATTATAGAGCATTTGCATTAGTAAGAACAGATGATAAGAGATGTTTATTTCCTGATCCTAAACTAAGACAAATGGTTTCAGATAGAATAGAGAAGGAATTTATAGGCACGTTAGAAGATGATATTATAATAAATACAATTTTCGATCTTGAACAATATACAGGTAGAGAAATTAAGTGGGTTACTGGAAAAACATTTGACGAAGTAATAAATAGAAAAAGTGGCATTCCTAATCTACCGCAACCTATGAGAAGATTCTGCACAGTTGAATTGAAAGTTGAGCCATTATTTCAATATTGGAAAAGTTTAAAGATAGATGCTTGGGAATGTAGATTTGGATTTAGGGCTAATGAAATGCGAAGAGCCAAGAATACAGACGAGAAATTAAATGAAAACGGATATTTGACACATAAAACTATCATAGGTAAAAAAGGAAATAGAAATAAATGGGCTGATATTGAATATCAAAAACCAGTTTATCCATTAATTAATGATGGTATATTTAAAGATAAAATTGAAAATTATTGGAAAGATAAGCCTGTTCGTTTTGCTTGGATGAATAATTGCGTGGGATGTATGCATAAAGAACCTATTTTATTAAAAAAAATGATGTTATTACACCCTAATAAATTGCAATGGTTTATAAATCAGGAAAACAAAGCTAAAGTTATGCGCGGAAATACATGGCGACAAGATATAACATATGAACAAATAAGCTATTGGAATCCTCAATATGAATTATTTGAAGATGATTTTAATGAATGCGACTCAGGTTATTGTGGACTTTAATACAAAAAGATGGACCTAGTAAAATTAAACTTAGCATACTTAAATCTTAGCTTAACTGCTAATAAGATACTATTTAGAGCTAAATACGAACCTAAAAAGAAAGCAGAACTTAATAAGCAAGTAGCAGACTTGGATCAAGTAAGAGAAGTGCTTACTATTTTAGAAGCGAGTAACCGTGTTTTAGAACGAAAGCTACTTGAATTGCACGAAGAGAACCTTAGATTAACACGAATGAATGAGGATTTAAAACTAATAATAGACCTATGAAGCCTAAGAAATGCCGTGTATGTAAATCAGAGTTCACTCCGATGTATGCAACTACTCAGGTAGTGTGTTCAGTTCAATGCGCTGTTGATCATTCCTACAAGCAAAAAGACAAGGAATGGAGCAAGA
>CAYWDY010000273.1:3282-3511 GCA_964455985.1 uncultured Flavobacteriales bacterium | reverse complement strand
ACAGAATCATTGATGACTAGGATATCAAATCGTTTATCCGAATCGGATTCAATCAGCTTATGTAGCGTACTGATCAGATTCGTTTCCCGATCCTTAGTGGGGATGATGACAGAAATTTGAGACATCATGAATACGAAAAAGCGAACATGGATTTCAACTGCAATTTCATTCGTTGCGAGGCCTCCAAGAACGGAGCAGAACTGAGTGGAGACCCCTTCGTGGATCTCGG
>CAYWDY010000273.1:1668-3272 GCA_964455985.1 uncultured Flavobacteriales bacterium | reverse complement strand
GGGATTCGAGCTTTGCGATTCATGAAGGTAGATAGCAGATTATACCACCATGTTCCAATCTCCCGATCCATAGCCAATGCCGAAACATATCCAACCCTCATATTCTGTTTGGATAGGTCAAGTAATGCTTGTTCCACGGCGACCAGGAATTCAGGTGTAAAATCAAATTCAAGTCGCATCAGTTTACGGAAAGCAGATTCCTGCTCCTGACTCCAGCGAATACCCATTTTCTCCAAAATCCGCATCCGAATAGTATGCATGCCTTGCTCCTGAACACTACGATGCTTGAATGAAACTTGCTCCGGATGAAGCCGGTAATTCAACAGGACGTCAGGAAGAACAGCCAACGAATGTTTGGCAGCCATCTTATTCCAAAGTCCGAAGTCTTCGCAATGGACATCGTTCGGATCATACTGCCACGCCTCATCGCGCATGGTTTGCATTCGCATCATTACAGACGGATGAGGGATCACACAGGTGAATAACAAAGCAGCTTTGAGACTTTCTACATTACTGAATTTGCGCTGATTGATTGAATGGGATCCCATGGCCTTCATACCGGTACCTGACACAGCGATCTCAGGATGATTCTCCATAAAATCAAATTGGATGCGAAAACGATCAGGATGCGAAATATCATCCGCATCCATTCTAGCCAGGTATTTACCAGAAGCGATACGCAACCCTTCGTTCAGGGTGCTGATGAGTCCCTGATTCGCCGTATGGGAGAGAAAACGTATGCGTGTATCACTGAATGAGCGAATGATGTCTGCACTACCATCGGTAGAGCCATCGTCTATGATTAGCAATTCAAAATCTCCAAAGGACTGCCACAAAACACTACCAACGGACTCGTGCAAATAAGGAGCCGCATTGTAGACCGGCATTAGCACGGTTATGGAGGGAGCGCTCATGTCAACATGTCAGCCAGGAGGCCGGAATCAAGTCTTTGGTGTTCTTGGAGTTGTCTGCGAACCAATTCTTAGGGGCGACAATCCGTTTGTCAGGCTGCAGGGAGGTATAAGCCCCCCACCAACTGAACGTACTGTTCGCTATGATAAAGTTACGGAATTTCTGCATCAAACCGAATTCTGCCAACTCATCGCCTTTAGAATAATCATGCACCATAACAGGATTTTCAACGCATCCATCTAACACAGATATGGCAGATGGATCATCGGTAAAAATAAAATAACGGGGATGCGATACCTGCTGAGTAACCCATGAAATCGCACGCTGGTAATAGTCCGATTCGCAAACACCGTGTATACTGGCGATGTATTTATTTTGGGAATAATCCCCCCGCCGGATATGTATACAGACCGAATCTTCATTGATCAAGGGAATAAGATCCCTTACGCTTTCCTTCACTGGTAATTGCAACGTGCGGCGGATTTCTGACGAGTAATCAATAAAATAGCGCTCACTCTGCCAATAACCATGCAGGTAAACCGGTGATGAAAGTTTCTCAAATCGGTCATCGAATTCAAAGTGCTTCTCCTGAAACAAATTAGGACTGAAAAGCAGTCGCTTGGAGTCAGAGAAGATATCTTTCCAGAACAGCTTGGGAATTCCCAGCTGACGGTACAAGTCAAGCCCTTTCG
>CAYWDY010000273.1:0-1658 GCA_964455985.1 uncultured Flavobacteriales bacterium | reverse complement strand
AATGCAGCAGAAAGTGTCGATTCGGGCTTCGTCGATAGAAATCGGTCTCAGCTTGCAATGGAACGTTGAAACGTTTTGATAAAGCCGTGCCGGCAGCATATTGAAAGAGCTGATTGCCGAGACCGCCTGAAAAGGAAACGACGACTGCGCTCATTTCTTCACGGCGATCAGGTGCCAACCGAAACATAACAGTTCGGATGAATCCATGCCTTTTTCTTTGTTGGAATGAAGGAAGGAAGAAACAATCCGGATGGCCAATTGCTGAAGCCATCCTGGTTTTCGGCCTAAATACTGTTCAGCGATGTAGGGAAGGCGGTTCACCTCCTGTCCGATATAGGAAAAGTAATTTCCATTGGGAGACAATTCACGAATGTCAAAGCCGAGGTCTTCCATGAATCGACGGTAATAGAAGGCACTGAACCCTGTGCTGAAATGATACGGCGCGAAATGTGTCATACTGCAAAACGGAGCCGTCAAAATCAGCGTGCCACCGGGGCGAAGAAGTCGCTTGAATTCCTTGAGAGCAGCATTGGGATCCGGAATGTGTTCCAAAACTTCCGTACACAAAATCGCATCAAAGCTCGCATCCTCTTTGGGAATAGCTGTAATGTCGCTAATAATATCTAGCTGACCGTAATCCCATTTCTGCATCTGTAAGCCTTGGTCTAGGGCTTCCGGCTTGTAAGCCGCAAAGTCCTGCGATACATAATTAAGGTGCCCACAAAACTTACGGTATTGTTGCTCACCGGCACCCGCGTCCAGCAAGGTTGAACCTGCTGTAATCCCCTGCAGGGCCTTGGCCACCCAATCTATTCTGAATCGTTCGTTAGCATCCATGTTTACGAAGGGGTTTCAACGGTTCATCCATCCGATTTTGATCCGTTCCCATAGGTCCAGGCTTGATTTTCGTTCTAAAAAAAATTTCGAGGAAGCATACAGATGATCGCCGTAATTCCCCTCTTCGTGATTGAACACTAATTTGAATCCCCGGTTTTTCATGTACCCTAATACTTCCGACTTCAGCGGCTGCCCGCGGTAAAATTCCTTAGCGGCCACTTCCATCCAGATCAGATCGATGGAAGGCAACAAACCACCGGCCCCTTCCAGAACCTTTAGTTCGGCACCTTGTACATCCATATGAATGAAGTTGATGTGGCGGACTCCTTGTTCAGCGCAAAAGTCATCCAGTCGGCGCAATGCCACTTTCTCTCCTTCCTGAAAGGACAACCATTGGTAGGCCTTGGTGGTATGTTCAGTAGGTGGTAAAATCGATCCGGACTTGTTACCGTAATCCCATTCGCCGGTGGAATCCACATGATCCGGCTGACCGGAGGAAACGAAAAAAGAGGCCTCCCCGTTGGTATCGCCTAACGCAATATTGAAGAGTCGGTTATCCGATTTGTTGAATCGCTTGAAATTGGCAATAGCCAATTGAAAATTCTTTTTCAGCGGTTCAAAGGAATAGATATCCGCATCCGGAAAAAGTCTGGAATAGCGGATGGATTCTTCTCCTTCGCAGGCGCCAATGTCAAATATCACCAACTTTTCTTCAGGGCGGAAGAATTTGCGAAGCCACGGTTGAACGGGAATCGGTTGTGCCAGATAAGTTTCCAGGTTCATCCTTGGTCGGTTGGGGAAATGGTTATTTTCATGGGATT
>CAYWDY010000272.1:0-3526 GCA_964455985.1 uncultured Flavobacteriales bacterium | reverse complement strand
TATCCTGCTGCTGCTTCAGTCAGTGCCGGACCTGACCTGTCTGTTTGCGATGGTGGAAGTGTTCAGCTCTCCATGAGCGGCGGTGGTTCCAACGCCGGTGGCGGTAATGCTCCGACCACCTACTGTGTACCTACTCAATCGGGTGATCCGTACGTAAGTCTGGTTCGTTTCAACACGTTGAACAGCACTGTTCCTACACCTGTTTCTCCGTACTATACGGTATTCGCTCCGACCGGAACCAACACCACCACGGTGGTGCCTGGCCAGACTTACAGTCTCCAGTTGGCTTCTACCGGAACGACCTATCCGAACTCCATCATCTCCGTATGGTTCGACTGGAACCGCGACGGTGTGTATGACGCGACGGAATGGGTACAGCCTTGGACGGCCGCCAACACCGGAACAGTCAGTGTGACGGTACCTGCTACGGCATCCACCGGCTTCACCGGTATGCGTGTCCGTACCCGCGGTAGCGGTAACACCAACGGTTCAGGCGATGCTTGTACGGGCTTCGGTTCCGGTTCAACGGTGGATTATACCATCCAGATCGGTGATCCGAATGCTTACTCCTGGTCTTCTATCCCTGCTGGCTTCACGGCTACGGGCTTCAGTCCGGTATTCGGTCCGATCACGTCGACCACCAATTTTGTTGTACAGTATAACAACGGTCAGTGTTCCAGCTACGATACGGTAGCTGTAACGCCGGTGTCTACGCCTTCTGCTCCGGTCATCACGTCCAACCGTGACTCCCTCTGCGTGAGCGGTATCGCTACATACGCTTCTACTGGTTCTACCCAGGGTACGACCTTGCAGTGGCAGTATTACAACACGACTACCTCCGCTTGGACCAACATCACGGATTCCACGCGTAGCGGTTACATCACGCCGGTGATTGCGCCGGTGTTGGGTGACTCCATCATCTATATCCGTTTGGCTTCTTTCTGCGGAACCAATCCGGCCTACTCTAATGTAGATACCCTCCAGATCGTTAAGCCGTTCATCAATTCGCTGGTGAATGACACGGTCTGTGGTCTCGGACAGCTTGATTTGGCCGCCTATGGAAACGGTACCCTGAACTGGTACGCTACATCCAGCTCTACAGCCGTGCTCAACACGGGTAATACGTATAGTGTGAATACCCTGTCCAACGTGGTATACTGGATACGTGCTTCCGTAGGAACCTGTCTGGATCCTGCCGGCCGTCAGCCTGTATTCGGTATCGTGAATCCGGCTCCGGCCATTACGACCTCTCCGAGCGTCGCGATCTGCGAAAACCTGAGTACGACCATGACGGTCACCTCTCCTGCTGACACCAACGGCTACTATACCTACACGTGGCAGCCTGGCAACTATGTCGGTAACAGCTACACGGTGACTCCAGCAACCACTACCACCTATACGGTATTGGCTACTTCTGCTACGGGTTGCGGTAACTACAGTCTAGTAACGGTAACGGTGAACGCCCGTCCGATCATTCAGACTGCGGCTGCTTCCAACAGCACGATCTGTCAAGGCGGTTCTACTGACCTGTCTGTGACCTTGGGTAACATGAATGGTCCTCAAACAGCTCCGACTGGTTATTGTGCCGGCGGTGGTTCAACCACCACGGCTGACGAGCAGATCTTCGCGGTCAGCTTCGGCTCGATGACCAACACCCAGACTGAGACATGCGGAAATAACAACTCCGATTACACGGGCACTATCGCTCCGGTGAACGTTGTTGCCGGTCTGCCGGTGTCATGGTCTGTCACGGTCGACGAGTGCGACGTTGCTCCTTATTACTCCAGCGGTCTGTCGATCTACATCGACTACAACCGCGACGGTGACTGGGATGACGCCGGTGAGCAGGCTTACACCAGCAATGCTACATCGTTGGCTCCTGTAACCCGTTCTGGTAGCATCACCATTCCTAGTAACGCCACTCTTGGTGTCACCCGTATGCGTATCGCTGCCATGGAGAGCGTAACATCTCCTTTGGCTTGCGGAACGTTCTCCTACGGTGAGGTTGAAGATTACCTGGTCAACATCATTGGTAACTCGGGTACTACGGTTTGGACGCCGGGCAGCCTGACGGGTCAGACCGTTACGGTTTCTCCTTCGGCTACGACCACCTATACGGCCACCGTAACAGCCGGTAATGGATGTACGCAGACTGGCACGGTTGATGTGACTGTCCTTCCGTTCAATGCTCCAGTGACCATCACGGCCGGTGGACCTACCACGGTATGTGAGCCTTCAACAGTTACCCTGACGGCTGGTACGTATGACAACTATCTCTGGTCTAACGGTGAGACGACCCAGTCCATCACGGTTTCAGCCAGCGGTAACTATACGGTCACGGCTTCTAACTCCAACGGTTGTTCCGGCACGGCTTCCCAGCTTGTTACGGTCAATCCGTTCACGGCTCCTGTGATCAACTCTACTCGCTCATCCATCTGCGTCGGTGCCGATCAGGCTACCTTGTCGCTGGTTGGTTCGTACAACAGCTACCTCTGGTCAGATAACTCGACCGGATCCAGCATCACGGTGGCTGACACGGGTACCTACTCGGTGACCGTTTCTACGGCACAGGGTTGCTCCGGTACGGCGTCCTTCACGTTGACGGGTTCTGCTGCTCCGATCACCCCGATCATCCTGGCTGACGATACCGTTTACTTCTGTTGGGATGGTGTCGCCAGCGGCGGTGCCCAGTTCTTGATCGCTGACGCTTATGGTCAGTCGGTCAGCTGGAATGACCCGGCAGGTTCTACGGATGATTATGTGATCCTGAACGTCGGTAATGGAGTAGGTGAGTACGGCTTCGGTACGTACAACATCAGCATCACCGCTCAAGGTTCGGGTGGTTGTATTGCGGCTGACAGCATCAAGTTTGTTGTCGTTGCCAATCCGACTCCTTCTATCTCCGGTGCAACGGCTCTCTGCGAAGGTGGTTCTACCACGCTGGATGCCGGTGCAGGATATGCTTCCTACAGCTGGTCTGACGGTACTACGGAAGTAGGCACCAGCCAGACGCTGACGGTGACTCCTGCTGCGGCTACCTCGTACACGGTGACGGTGACCAACTCGGCACTCTGCAGCGGATCCGCTACGGTTGACGTAACGGTTACTCCGAACACGTCGAACACCACGACGATCAGCGCGTGTGACTCTTACTCATGGTCTGTGAATAACCAGACCTACACCACCAGTGGTTCTTACACCTCTGTAACGGGTTGTCATACGGAAATCCTGAACCTGACGATCACCAACTCTACGTCGAACACGACCACGGCCAGTGCTTGTGACTCTTACGTATGGTCTGTGGACGGTAACACCTACACGGCCTCGGGTACTTACTCTTCAGTGACCGGTTGTAACACCGAATTGTTGGTGCTGACCATCACGGCTTCCACGTCGAATACGACCACGGCCAGTGCTTGTGATTCGTACGTATGGTCTGTGGACGGTAACACCTACACGGCCTCGGGTACTTACTCTTCGGTAACAGGTTGTCACACCGAGATCCTGAATCTGACTATCAATCCTA
>CAYWDY010000271.1:2364-3530 GCA_964455985.1 uncultured Flavobacteriales bacterium | reverse complement strand
AACCTATATCCTGCAAGTTGTCACGACGGAAGGATTGGAAAATCTCCGATTCATCAAAGAATAATACATGAAGTACTTATAGGTAATTGAAAGCCGTCGTTCAGCGACGGCTTTCTTTTTTCACGGCAACTTTCGACAGATACCCGTTCTTCTTCCAGCATTGAACCGAAGCCTTCAGTAATTTCCGAAATGACTTTTCGTCGAATTGCTCCTGTTTGGTAAAACGGAAACATGTCTTTCCGGTCAGACATTTTCTGGTGCCTGCAGCCAGAACCTCCGCCAGTTCCGGATGAGCATACAAGGGGAATAAGTAAAAAGAAACCGCTGCCTTCCTCCGCTGAAGTGTACAGAAATACATGCCGGGAACTATCTTCTTTGTACTTCCATAGGGCACGGGAACGTTGCCGATCAACTCCAGCAAATCCGGACCGGTTCGTGACACGACCAATGGAGGCACATGCTCCAATAGCATCTCGTGCACGTGTTGGAAAAGCACTTCCATTTGTTCTAGCGAGGATGTCATAGCGGGAACAAATGTCGTATTTTTATATCCAAGGTTTACGCTTAGCCAAATCATGTTCAGCTATTGGGAAAGAGAATCACTTTGGAAATCACCGGATGTAATGATCCTGGGAAGTGGCATTGTAGGATTAGCCGCGGCGGTTGAACTGAAACAAAAAGCCCCCAACCTCCATGTGGTCATTTTAGAGCGTGGCTTCCTGCCTTTTGGCGCCAGTACGAGAAACGCCGGATTCGCTTGCTTTGGCAGTGTCTCAGAGCTGTTAAGCGATCTGGAAAATCAGTCGGAGGAAGAAGTGTTTTCGTTGGTGGAGAAAAGATGGAAAGGACTGCAGCGACTTCGCAGCAAGCTGGGTGACGATCGCATCGGATACGAACCGTTCGGAGGATACGAAGTTTTTTCGCCCACGGAGCAATCCAGTTACGACCGATGCATAAGCGTCCTGCCCCGTTTCAACCGGTTACTTCACACCATCACAAATGAAAAGGAAGTGTTCAGCGAGACTGACACCGAACTGGAACGGTTTGGCCTATCCGGATTCTCGCATCTAATCCGGAATAAGGCCGAAGGACAATTAGATACAGGACGCATGATGCAAGCCTGGATGGAATTGGCACAATCGCTGGGAGTACAACGATTGACCGGA
>CAYWDY010000271.1:0-2354 GCA_964455985.1 uncultured Flavobacteriales bacterium | reverse complement strand
CGAGTGGAAAAAGTCGAGCAGGATGACCAAGGTGTTCGATTGATCACCGATACCGGATTCTACCTGGTTGGCAAGCAACTGCTGATTGCCACCAACGGATTCGCCAGCACCCTGTTCCCACAACTCGATGTCAGACCCGCCCGGGCGCAAGTACTCGTTACCGACCCTATTCCCGGCCTGAAGCTAAAAGGGTCGTTCCATTACGACGAAGGATACTATTATTTCAGAAATGTGGAAGACCGTATTCTTTTCGGAGGAGGCAGGAATCTTGATTTCGAAGGCGAGACCACGATCACCATGGACACCACCGAACAGATCCAAGAAAGTCTCGAAAAAATGCTTCGAGAGAATCTGTGTGCGTATGCACCGGTGAAAATAGACCTCCGCTGGAGCGGTATCATGGGAATCGGACCAACGAAGAAAACCATTGTCAAGAAGACGGAAGGACAGATTTATTGCGCAGTAAGGATGGGAGGCATGGGCGTAGCCATTGGTAGTTTGATCGGTGAAGAGGCCGCTGACTTGGTGTTGAATGGAAGAAAAGTATGTTGATTGTCCGTAGCGCCGGACTCGAACAAGCGCACGTTTTATCCTACCTTTGCGGACATACCTGAAAACCGGAAAAATCTTGTCAAGGGCTCGACTTCTGCTTTTGCTTATCGGTTACCTCACTGTTGCAGGTATGATGTATTCGTGTCGTCCGACTCGGTATATCCCCAAAGACGGTGTTCTACTGCTGAAAAACAACATTCGTACCGATAGCGCCTTCAGCGAAAAAGAGCAACTCCTTCCGTTGCTCAAGCAACAACCTAACAAGAAGGCGCTTGGCTTTTTCTATCCCTACCTCTATTTTTATCACTTAGGTTCTAAAGGCAAGCCGACCCGGTTCAAGAATTGGCTCAAAGAAATCGGTGAAGCCCCTGCCCTGCTGGATACCTCCCTTATTCGACGTTCACGAAACCAGCTCGATCTCTTCCTCAAACGAAACGGGTATTTCCATGCCCAAGTGAAGGACTCGGTAGTGATACGGGGACGCAAAGCTTTCGTCAACTACGAGATAACCCTGGGGCAGCCTTACTTGCTTCGCCAAATCAACTTTTCAACCCGGGACAGTTTGATCGCGCCCCACATGGAGGAAATCAAAAAAGGATCCTTGCTCCTTCCCAATTCCCGTTATAAGGAAGACAACTTCGAGAAGGAACGTGATCGCATTACTTCCATGCTTAAGAACATCGGGTTCTATTCGTTCAATAAGAATTTCATCACCTTTCAGATTGATTCCAACCTGAACAATCATCAGGCGGATGTATGGCTATACCTCAATCGTCCGAATGAAAACGCGATATCTGCCAAAGGAGAAGAACCGCAATATCATCACCCCTACCGTTATCGAAACCTCTATATCCAATCCGACTTTGACCCCAAGGATCCAGGCAGTTCCAAGGTGAATGACACTATTCCGTACGGCGGGTATTATTTTCTTTCAAGGAACGGCAACCAGACACTCCGCGAACCCGTGCTGGCCAATTGTCTGTTCTTGCGACCGGGCGACCTGTTTGATCAGAAAGAAGTGAACTATTCCTACCAACGTGTACAGAATTTAAATACGTTCCGATACATCAATTTCAGCTTCAAAGAGGTTCCCCGGGATTCCATCCAAAACGAATACTTGTTGGATGGACATCTACAGATGTCCCCGTTAGCACGGCAAGACTTTACCATTGAATCAGACGCCACCAACACGGGTGGCAACCTTGGACTCGCGGGTGCGGTTGGTTACCGGAACAAGAATCTGTTCCGTGGTGCGGAAGTATTCGAGATCAAACTGAAAGGCGGCGTGCAATCCTTGCCCAACTTCTCGGATTCGACCATCCAAAAGAAACTGTTCTTCTTCAATACCTATCAGATCGGCCCGGAGCTTTCTTTGCAATTCAAGGATTTCCTACTACCCAATTTCATCCGACGCATTGAAAAAAATCGTCGCATGAATCCACGAACCATTTTTACAGCGGGTTATGATTTACAGGATCGACCGGATTATCGACGCTCTATCCTGAAATTGTCGATGGGATATACCTGGCGCAGCAGCCCCAAACGGAGTTACGCCTTCACCCCGATGGAAATCAACTCGGTATACGTGAAGAAGTCGGCCAGTTTCCAAGCTCAGCTGGACAGTTTGCGCGACCCACTCCTTCAATACAGCTATGACACGCACTTGATCAGCAGCATGCGTTTCAGCTACGTTTACTCGAGCCAGCAGGAACGTCCCACCAGCTTCTGGTTTTTCCGATTCAACTTCGAATCTTCTGGATTTTTGCTCAATCAACTGGCTGGCCCGCTGAATCTCAAGAAGA
>CAYWDY010000270.1:1924-3546 GCA_964455985.1 uncultured Flavobacteriales bacterium | reverse complement strand
GCCGTCAGGTCGATTTCCTCGGAACAACCGGTAAAAAGAATGATGGCCAACAGGCGCCCGGGGAGACGAAATTTCATGCGTTGCAAAAGTAGGAGTTTTATGGTAATTCGTAGCTTTGAATGCCCCCTTCATCTGGCATAAGACCATGTCCACCGCGAAATCCGAAGACCGTAAGATCACTACCCACACCCTTCAGGAAATGAAGAAGCGTGGGGAGAAGATCAGTATGTTGACCGCTTACGATTACTCGTTTGCGAAAATCCTGGATGACGCGGGAATCGACGTTTTGCTGGTAGGCGATTCCGCCTCCAACGTCATGGCCGGTCATGAGACTACCCTGCCGATCACGTTAGACCAGATGATCTACCACGCCTCATCGGTCGTACGCGCCGTACAAAGGGCCTTGGTCATCGTAGACCTGCCTTTCGGATCCTATCAGGGGAACTCCAAGGAGGCCTTGAATTCCGCCATACGCATCATGAAGGAATCCGGCGCCCACGGTATCAAACTGGAGGGCGGCCGTGAAGTCAAGGACTCCATCGAGCGGATACTGACAGCCGGCGTCCCTGTCATGGGGCACTTGGGACTTACTCCACAGTCCATCTATAAATTCGGAACCTACACCGTTCGGGCCAAAGAGGAACAGGAAGCCCACCGGCTGCTGGAGGACGCTCACCTATTGGCTGAGTCTGGCTGTTTTGCCATCGTATTGGAAAAAATCCCGGCCACCCTGGCTTCCCGTGTTGCTCAGGAGGTGAAAGTCCCGATCATCGGAATCGGAGCCGGTAACGGTGTCGACGGCCAAGTTCTGGTCCTCCACGATATGTTAGGCATTACCCACTCGTTCAGTCCGCGGTTCTTGCGGCGTTACATGAACCTGTACGACGACGTCAAAGCCGCTACCCAACAATATATCAAGGACGTGAAGTCCACGGATTTCCCGAACGAGAAGGAGCAGTATTGATCAGAGGGAGCGGGATTCCACGTCCTTTTCAAAAAAGCGCCACAATACGTCATCGGGAACGGGAGCCTTGATAAGGATTTCTTCCTGTTTGACCGGATGCATGAACCGCAACTGACGGGCGTGTAGATGAATGGAACCATCCTCATTACTTCGCGCCGCTCCGTATTTCAAATCGCCTTTGATCGGGCAACCCAAATTCGAGAGCTGCACACGGATTTGATGATGACGGCCGGTGTGAGGTTTTATCTCCAAGAGGGCATAGTGATCCGAACGCGACAATAGACGGTAATCCAACCAACAGCGAGAAGCTCCTGCCCTGCTTTCGTCCACCACGTAACTCTTATTCTTGGCTTCGTTCTTTAGCAGGTAATTGATCAGCGTGCCCTCCGGCTCCGGTGGTGCAGGCTGCACCACAGCCCAGTAGGTCTTCTCGGTCCGACGCTCTCGGAAAAGCTCGTTCATACGAGCCAAGGCCTTGGAGGTGCGGGCGAAAACCACCACACCGCTTACGGGGCGATCCAGGCGGTGAACGACACCCAGAAAAACCTCTCCGGGCTTTTGGTATTTCTCTTTGAGGTAAGCCTTGATACGGTCCCCCATCGTCTCATCACCGGTCTTATCGCCTTGCACGATTTCACCAGGCCGTTTATTGACCGCA
>CAYWDY010000270.1:0-1914 GCA_964455985.1 uncultured Flavobacteriales bacterium | reverse complement strand
CCAAAAAGAATGGAACCGAGTACTATTTACCGGCAGCGGCCGTTTTCTTCACCTCATCGTACGAGGGGAAATCATGATGGTGCCACATGTTCTTGACAACGCCTTTCTCGATCAACATCAAACCCGGGTTGGAGCGGATCATGGTCTTCAGCGTGGTGGCATCGGTGAAGTAGAACGGGTATTTGGAGCCGTAGTTGGAAGCGAACTTCTCAACATCGGTGGTCGAGGAGGACGTCAGACAGAGGAATTCCACGCCGTCCCGTTGAGCCAAGGCCACGAAATCGTTCACCTTACCCTGTACCTCGTCGTTGGCATGGTTGATATCGTAGGCCACCAAGAGGAATACGCGGTCCATCGACAACACATCTTCGGTAATATCCGTACCGTCAGAAGATGTGATGGTGAAATCATGAATGGCCGGTTTGTCCCCCTCTCGTATCACCTTATCCTTTCGGTCAACGAACGTGTAAGTACTGTCCACATCACCGATTTGCTCCATGGTCAGCTCAAGCTCTTTGCCGTCTTTCTGGTAAATGAAGGTCATGACAACACTGTCGGTTTGGGCTCCGGGAGGAAGTTTCATGCCATCAGGGATACTCTTTCCGATGGCATACGGACGCAGGTCGACCCAAGGCAAGTGGTTGTAACAATCCAACGTGTACCAGAACGACAGGAGTACACCGATCAGGGCGACAATATTCGTCGGCTTTTCTCCGAAAATCGGTTTGATGGAATCCTTACCGATGAAAATAAATAGAATGAGCACCAACAGTACGATGTCCTTCATGAACGAAGTAAAGGGCGTCAGATGCATGAAATCTCCAAAGCAACCGCAGTCTTTGACCACATCGAATTTCCAGGACCAAAAGGTCAGGAAAGTAAAGAATACGATCATCAGTAATAATGACCAGGCTGTAAAACGGATCCGGGCACCCAACAGCAGAGCGAAACCGAGCGCGATTTCAAAGACGCAGATGCCGATGGCCATCGGCAAGGAAACGGCCGTCATCCACGGCGTACCGAAGACATTGAAGTACTCGTCGAGCTTATAGGAAAAACCGAGAGGGTCATTGGCTTTGATCCATCCCGAAAAGATGAACAAGGCTCCCACCAGTACACGCGAAAGTTGTGCAAGGATTCTCATGACGATTAAGATTAGGTTTAAAACAGATTACTCGCCGGAGAGTTTAATCAGGGCGAATACGGCGTAATTGATGATGTCGTAATAATTGGCAGCGACTCCTTCGCTGATCAAGGTTTGTCCTTGGTTGTCTTCGATTTGCTTGATGCGAAGCAGCTTCATCAAAATGAGGTCCGTCATGGAGCTGGTACGCATGCCACGCCACGCTTCCCCATAATCATGGTTCTTGTTCTCCATCAGACGTTTGGATTCGGACACGTGATGGTCAAAGTGGGCCACTACCGCAGGTTCAGTCATCTCCAATCCGGATTCATTGCCCAGCTCCAGCTGAATCAAGGCGATGATGGCGTAGTTGATGATTCCGATGAACTCGGACTCGACTCCTTCATCCACCCGCTGACTCCCCTTCTCCTCAATGCTGCGGATACGCTGAGCCTTGATGTAAATCTGGTCTGTGATGGAGCTTACTCTCAGGATCCGCCATGCGGTTCCGTAGTCCTGCATTTTCTTAAGAAAAATATCTTTGCAACGCAGGATCTGCTTATCATAGGTGACCGTGGTAGGCAGGGAGGTTGATGTCATGGCATTCGGATGCGCCGTCAGGGAATCGACGGCAGGAGTTTCGAGGGCGGAAGGGTGCACAATAGGGATGCTTGAAAAAGGGTCGTTTTCACAGGAAAATCGACGGTAACAAGATACGGAGAAACGAATGAAAAAACAGGTAAACGTCCGAGGACGCCTCTTGGATTTATCAACACCGGCTGTCATGGGTA
>CAYWDY010000269.1:1188-3566 GCA_964455985.1 uncultured Flavobacteriales bacterium | reverse complement strand
GTACGGTAGAATTTGGATTGGCGTTCAAGGCGCCATTATTTACGAAGTTACCGCACACATTCAAGGTAGCTCCGGCAGCCAAGTTGAGGGAAGCCCCGGGAGCAATGACCAGGTTGTTGACGGTTTCGGTTCCTGTGATGGTTGGTTGGTTCAATCCCGGCAAGATGGTGGCTCCTATTGAACAATCCGGTGTACCGCAACCACCCCAGTTCTGGGAGTTTGACCAAAGGCTGTTAGCACCACCGGACCAGTTCAAGGGATTGGACGCCACATATTGTACGGTAGGTGTGTTGGAGAAGTCAATGGTGAAGCCCGATACGTTACCGCCTGTATTGTTAATCATCAGTAGGTAAGTGGAACCTGCGGTGACGTTGATTGGCGTTGAGTAGGCCGAGTCCAGTGTACCGCAAAATAGGCAAGGGGTAACTGCTCCAGCTTGAGATCCCATCCCCGTTGTACCATTTGAAAAATTGTTTCGAGTCGAGTAATTACAAGCTGCGACTGTCGCAGAATTCGCAGTGATGGATGCACAAATACCGCCGTTCGGAGCCCCTCCCGGAAGTGTACTTCCTGTAATATCCCAAAGCACCCAGTCGTAGTTGGCGCTGGAGTTGGAAGGGAAGATGTCGAAGTACAACAAACCGGTGGTGTCGATATTGAAAGCAAACCAAGCCGAGTTGTTTTCGCGGGCGCCAGTAGCAGGTACACAGCTGTAGGCGGTACCACCGGCTCCAAGATCACAATAGTTGCCAGAACCCAAGAATCCGGGAGCGCCGAAGGTGGTCTGTGGTGAACAGATAACGGTAGCTGCCTGACAATCTTGTTGAGGGATGGTCGGAAGGGGTGTTCCGGCATTGTACACCGTGATGCCAAAGGTTCCGGTCAAGTTCTGAACGCCATCCAACATGATGTAATACGTTTGACCCGGTGCCAGACCAGTAGCAATGATCTGAGAAGCCAACGTGTTCACGCCGCATTGCAGGTAGTCGTTGTTACAGAATTGGGTCGGAGAACCGAAAGGTATCAGCGAGAAACAGAACGTTCCCGAGTACAAGGCGATTTGAGTATTGCTTAACGTACCCAAGGTGGTTACGATGTTCACTGAACTCGAAGGAGCCACAAAACTGTACCATACAGAGTTGGATGTACCCGTTGTCCAACACAATGGGTAAGTCGGGCTTGGCATCCCGGGATCCGTTGTATTCGTTGCACAGGAGTTATAGCCAGTGTACGACGTACCGATGGTCATGGAAATGGCATTACATGGATCGTCGTTGGGCGGTGTTCCCAAAGGACACGGATCCGTTACGCAGATATTGAAGGTCCCGCTTGATCCGTTCTTAGCCCAAACGCGGATATATACCGTGGCACCGGGGGTAAGGCCTGTCAGGTTCAAGAAAGGCATGTTGGCGTTGGTGCTTGAGTTGTCGTCACAACCTACTTGGGCGAAGGCAGTAGAGCAGTTCGTAGCGGTATATACAGCCATGGCAGCATCCGCGACTGTCAAGCCTTGGATATCAATGGCCATCTGACCGGCTGGAGGCACTGTGGCCCTGAACCAAACATCTCGGCTGGAAGTGGCACCGGCAGCGATGAAGGATCCGCAGGTCGGATTCGGGGTAATCAAACTCGTGCTGGCGCAACTGTTGGTGTATGGGCCCTGATACAGACAGCCTGAATTCACCGTGAGAGCAATGGCTGCACAAGCTTCGTCGTTCGTGACGGTGGTGGAACATGCAGGCTCTACACAGAAATCAAAATCACCTTCCAAACTGGTTCCTCCGAACCAAGGGTAATGGCGAACATACAATGTCTCACCAGGGACCAGGCCACCCAATGAAATGTAGGGCATCCAGCCTGGCGTTCCGGTGGAACGGCTAGCGGTTTCGTCGTCACATGCTAGCTGTGTCATCGTCGAGCAATTGGTGGCCCTGTAAATGGCCATGTTGTCGTCATTGTAGGTGCCGGCTCGAGTGTTGAAGTTCATACCCGTGATTCCAGGAGGAACAACAACACGGACCCATACGTCACGTGAGGGACTCCAACCCGGTTGATAGATCGGCGAACAGTTGGTGGGAGCAGGAATGCCTGGATAATTAGTAGTTGGTGTTGAACAACGGTAGTTGATCTTGGTCCACTGGCATCCGGCTATGACCGGGAAGAAAGGCATGTTGTTGTTGACCAGGGTGCAGGGGTCATCTGCCTGGTAGGAATTGGCTGCTGCAATGGCGGGGTCAAGGGCAGCAATCTGAAAGGTTCCATCTGTTCCCCCGCCGTATGGGAATATACGGAGGTAGAGCGTCTGGCCCCCGCTGATGTTGCACACGGTGATTTCAGGGGCAAGGCCGGGACCTGCGTCATTATCGCAGGCGAATTGG
>CAYWDY010000269.1:0-1178 GCA_964455985.1 uncultured Flavobacteriales bacterium | reverse complement strand
CATCGTTACAAGCGAACTGGGTGAGCGCGCCGCACGAACCGGTGTAAACTTGGAGTACCGGATCAGTCATGGTACCAACCAAACACGTGATGGTCAGCTGGGTCGCACCGGCAGGAACGGTAAGAGTCAGCCAAATATCACGTACCAAGGTGAATACGCATGAAGTACCGGGCGTATTCGTAGACGTAGTAGCGCAGGTGTTGTTGAAGGTGTAGTACACAGGCGTCGTACTGGGAGACATTGGGAGTGTACCAGCACTGGTACATTCGTCGAGCGAGTTACAAGACGATGTAGCACAAATCTGGAAGTTACCGCCTATGGATCCGTTCTCCGGCCACACCCGGATGTAAAGAGTGGTTCCTGCTGTCTGGCCGGTTAGAGAAATGCTCGGCCAAGGAGATCCGGCGTTACAAGCGACTTGGGTCAAAGCAGCACAAGAACCCGAGTAGATGGCCATGGCAGCATCTGTCATAGCCGGAGCGGTTCCGCTTGCCGCTAAGGCAATAGCTACGTTTCCGTTAGCAGGAACAACGACGGAATACCATACGTCACCGGCTCCTGTGCCTCCGCAAGAAGGCGCCGGAACACCCGCTGAGTTTCCGGCGCAGAACGTGTTGCCGGTAACATAGGTGCAAGTGGCAGCAGGAGTCAAGGCGGTAGCTGCAAGACAGTTGTCGTTGGTAGGAGCTGTACAGGAAGTCGCACAGATTTTAAATGTTCCGGCGACGGAGCCGGTCTTAGGCCAAACTCGCACATACACCGTCGATCCGGGAATCAAACCGCCTTGAGAGATGGAGGGGAAGTTACCGGTGGTGTTGTCGTTACACGCCACCTCGACGAACGAGCCGCAGGTGCCGGTGTACAAAGCCATGACCGGGTCCGTCATGATCGGAGCAACCGTACCGGCTTGGGTGTTGATGACCAGATAGCCGTTAGCTGGAACTGTTACCGTGAACCAAACATCCCCATTGGCGTTGTAGGTACCGCAGGTCGTCGTTGCGAGGTTGGCGCCGCAACTTGTCGTGGCCGACGCACAAGCCGTGTTGCCGTCCACCAACATCATACAGTTAGGTGATACCGAAACCGCCGTAGCAGTGGCCGGGTTGTCGTTGGCTGGTCCGGTGCCTGAAGAGCTGACAGAGAAACTGAAGTTGGTCATCGGGCCAACCGTGTTGTCG
>CAYWDY010000268.1:0-3576 GCA_964455985.1 uncultured Flavobacteriales bacterium | reverse complement strand
TGCATCAGGAAAAATGTCGTAACGGTTTATAATTATGATTTCCTGGGCACCTCATTCATTAAAAAGAACGAGATGGACTCAGCCTTGCATTACTACAGACAGGGCCTTGGCTTTGACAGCACGTACGCCCAACTTTGGCTAAACTACGGGAATGCCTTGGGCATGATGAAACAATACCGGGAAGCGATCACAGCCTTCGAAACGGCCTTTCGACTTGACCCGGCCATGAAGAACGCGTTGTACTATTTATACCTGACCTACTTGAATTTGGGCGAAAAAGCTCAGGCTGATGCCTATTTGGAGCGTTTCAAGCGTTCTTGATGATTTACCCCCGAATTCATTGTTGTTTAACGTTTTACATACGGGTAAACGATACATTCAGCGGATTCACCGCAAAAGAAGGCCCTGTGCCCTGACCCTGTGCCAGATCAGGGGGTAGGAAAAACAATTTTATTACATTTCGACCACTAACCAACATCACCATGAAAAAACTCCTACTAATCCTCTTTTCGGTATTCGTTGCCGGTGCAACCCAAGCCTCACACCTGATGGGTGGCCAAATCACGGCAGGCTGCCTGGGCACAGGATTTGACTATCAAATCACCCTGACGCTTTACCGAGATACGCTCGGAATTCCGATGTACAGCACGGAGACGGTGTACGTTTCTTCGGATACCGCCACTGGCGCCGCTCCGGACACAGCCGTTCAACAACTCCCGCCGGCTGTCAATTTTGGCAATGGTGTTGAAGAGTACACCTATCAGTTCAATTATACCTTTCCTGGTCCTGGCGACTACATCATCTATTGGAGCAATTGCTGCCGAAACGGAGCCATCTTGAACCTGCCCAATCCAAGCAGTAATTCCATGGCGCTCTCCACCATCGTACATGTGGACTCCTGCAATTCCACCCCGGTATTCCTGAATCCTCCCATTCCGGTTGCCCAACTCGGCGTTCCGTTTACCTATAACTCCCTCCCCTTTGATGCCGATGGCGACTCTATCGCATGGCGCCTCGACATCCCCCAAGACATCGGTGTAGCAGGAGCAGGTTCGGTAACAACGTCCATCTTGGGTTACGTTGATCCATTCAGTGATACTACGCAACCGTTCTCCTTGGATCCTGTTACCGGAGAAATATCTTTCCTGCCAAATACCATGGGAAATTTCGTAGTCTCTGTAGCTGTAGACGAATTCCGAGGCAGCGTCAAAATCGGTCAAATCCGTCGCGACATGCAGATCATCGTAGTCGGTCCTCAGAACTCCCCTCGCCTGTTCAACTTCACGTCCAATGTAGCGCCGGTGAGTGGTCGAACCATCCGCATCAATCCGAATACCAATTTCCACTTGGTGGTTTCAGCCAATGATCCTATCGATAACGATCTGTTGTCCATAGTTGCTAACGGAAGCGCCTTCCTGTTGCCTTCCAATGCACCAACTTTCACCACCGCCAGCAACAGCGGCGAAGTGACGGGAACCATGGACTGGACTCCGACTACCAGCGAAGGCAGCGATCGTCCGTATATCACCTGCTTCCGCGTGGGCGAAATCCACGGCGGTTTCACCTTCTACCGTGACGAAACGTTCTCCATTTATGTCAATCGTTCCGTAGGTATCGATGAAGCTGAACAAGCTTCGGTTTCTTCGTGGATGATGCAGGAGAGTGTATTGAATGGTCAGCTCACATTGACAACCAGCGGACTCGTTGACATCGGTTTGTATGCCATGAACGGTCAACTGATCAAAACCATTCATCGCGACTACCTGGCAGCCGGCAAACACCAATTCGCTGTTGATGCCTCTGCCCTGCCATCCGGAATATACCTGATTGCATTATCCATTGACGGAAAACCGTTCCCTTCCCAGAAGGTGATCAAATAATTCCTCTCGGATAACTCTCCCGTGATTTTCAAAAGACCGCCTGTTAAAGGCGGTCTTTTTTTTCATCCGGCCCAGCCGTCACGATCCAGGCTTCGGTACTGTATAGCCTCAGCGACATGCTCCGTCTCTATCCTATCCGAAGAAGCCAGATCGGCAATCGTGCGTGATACTTTCAGGATTCGATCATACGCACGGGCCGATAAACCCAATCGCTCCATCGCTTGCTTCAGAATTTCCCGGCCTGATGCGGTAAGTCCGCAATGTGCTTGAATCAGCTTGGACGACATCTGAGCATTACAATGCACAGTCGGTATGTCGCTGAATCTACGGGATTGAATCGCCCGGGCAACTAACACACGTTCCCGTATCTGCTGACTGGAATCCGAAGAACGATCCATGGATAGCTCCTTAAAGGGAACCGGAGTGACCTCGATATGAATATCGATCCGGTCCAGCAACGGCCCCGAAATACGGTTCAGGTATTTGGTGACCGCACCCGCCGGGCAGACACACTCTTTTTCGGGGTGGTTATAAAATCCACACGGACACGGATTCATCGATGCGACCAGCATGAAACTCGCAGGAAAATCCACTGAGAAACGTGCTCTGGAAATAGTCACCTTTCGTTCCTCCAACGGCTGTCGCATGACTTCCAATACCGTGCGCTTGAACTCCGGCAACTCATCCAGAAAAAGCACACCGTGATGAGCCAATGAAATCTCACCGGGTTGAGGAAATGCCCCGCCTCCAACCAACGCCACATCACTGATCGTATGGTGCGGACTGCGAAAGGGCCGTACCGTGATGACCGATCGGTTCTTGGCCAGCTTACCCGCTACCGAATGGATCTTGGTGGTCTCGAGCGCTTCCTCCAGGTTCAACGGAGGAAGGATGGATGGTAGTCGTCGGGCCAACATGGTCTTCCCGGCCCCTGGCGGACCGATCATGATCAAGTTGTGACCACCGGCAGCTGCCACCTCCATGGACCGCTTGATGTTCTCCTGGCCCTTTACGTCCATGAAATCAAATTCCGTGGTACGCTGCTGGATGTCGAACTCCTGCTCGATATCCACCACGACCGGCATCAGATCGCTTTTACCGTTCAGCAAGTCGACAACCTGCTTCAAGGTTTCGACACCATAGACATCCAAACCTTTGACAATCGCTGCCTCGCGTGCATTGGCCATGGGTACAATCACTCCTTTGAATCCTTCCCGCAACGCTTGAAGCGCGATAGGTAAAACTCCCTTGACCGGTTGGATACCACCATCCAAGGATAACTCACCCATGATGATATACTGATGCAGCCCGCGGGCATCTACTTGGCCCGATCCAGCAAGTATTCCAACAGCGATCGTCAAATCGTAGGCAGAGCCTTCCTTTCGGATATCGGCCGGAGCCATATTGACAGTGATCTCCAACCTCGGGTACTGATAATCCGCATTCTTGAAGGCCGCCACAATACGCTTCTGGCTTTCCTTAACGGCATTGTCCGGTAAGCCGACCAATATGAAATTGATTCCCTGCCCCAAGTTCACTTCCACGGTGACGGTGGTGGCGCTAATTCCAAAGAAGGCACTGCCGAACGTTTTTACCAGCATGTTCAGATAGGATAATAAGATGTCAGGCCGTGAATAAGCACAGCTTTAAAATATTGGATTGAAAACGGATTATTCCGCTGACGACTCGATTAACT
>CAYWDY010000267.1:1397-3598 GCA_964455985.1 uncultured Flavobacteriales bacterium | reverse complement strand
CGCCGTTGCAATCGCGATGTAATTCCGCTTCGTCGGATTCCAGGTGGTCTCCACTGGCTTTGGCGAATTCCAACAACTCGTCATCCAGGTACAACATATCCAACAAGTCTGCCGCCCACGACTCATTCTTGAGTCGATTCAACAGACGCCATGAAACGGCCTGTACGACCGGAACGGCACTCCACATGCTGTCGCGAAGACAAGACCAATGCGCAGGATCCAACTCCACCTGCTTCTCGAGTTGCTGAAGGCAGGTCTGACATACCCAAAGCGAGCGATCGGCAGAAGGAACATCCGCCGGAGGCGCTGCATAGGCACTAAGCTCTTGGGTAGATTGACAAAGCTCGCAGGTATTTCCACTGCGCTCGATAAGTTGCTGCTCGACGGTCATAGGTTAAGAATCGGGCTGCAATAGTAGGTAAAATAAACGGCATACAGGGAGTTGCCATGGGATCAAATCAAGACAGATAGCGCGATTAAATACCTGTCAGGGGGATGACTCTGTTTCAGATAAACAGCCTACAGAGCGTGTTGTACGAAAAACCGTATTATCGCTAACCCACATAGGGCCAAAGTAATCCTCACCTTTCACAGTGGCGAGCTCTTTTAATATCTTTGCTCAGTAATTTACAATTACAATTGTCATTCAATCACATTGATTGTCCTTATATGAAAAAAGTAAACATTCGAATAACTGTACTGATGCTAGGCATCATCGGATTTTTGGGGGGATGTAAAAAAAATGAAGATCAGCAGCCGATTAATTACATTAAAATCGCCGGCCTGCTTCCGCAGACGGGAGGGCTCTCGAGTCTGGCTTCGACGTCCAGAGCTGCGTTGGAAATAGGAGTGGATCGAATCAATGATGATTTCAACGCGAGAGGACTTCCATACCGGATCGCACTTTCTGTTTTTGACACCCGTTTGGATACCCTTGAAGCTAAATCACTCATACAATCCCTGGCTGCTGATGGGTTCCAAATGTTTGTGGGACCCATGTCTAGCGCTGAATTGCTTGCCATAAAACCATTTGCAGACAGCGCAGGATTGATAGTGGTAAGTCCATCCAGTACGTCCGCAACGCTTTCCATGCCCGATGATGCCATATTCAGGTTTTGTCCGGGTGAACGTATCGTCTGTAATGCACTTGCCAACACTACATACTCGGCCGGTAAACGTGCCATGCTGACCTTTTCACGGAACGATGTTGCTACACTCGGACTACAAACCAACTTCACCTCAAGTTTCACAGCATTGGGAGGCACTGTGGTTTCTGCAGGAAGCTATCCGGTAAACACTACCGACTTCACTTCTACGATCAATGATGTGAGGGCCGGAATACTGTCGCTGTCTACCTCGTACAACAGGAATGAAATTGGTGTTTATTACCCCTCCTTCAACGAGGCCATACTTTTCTTCCATCAAGCCGCTACTGATTCAGTGCTCTCATCCGTCAATTGGTATGGCGGTGTGGGTTTCATTAAGGCTCCTGGATTATTGGTAGATACTCCTGCCGCCGCCTTCGCTTATACAACTCACTACTTTTCACCTGAACCAGCCCTGCCGAATGCTACCCAAAGCGATTGGTCGTCTTTGAAAGCAGCTATTCAAAGTCGGTGTGGAATAGAACCGGATTTTTACGCATTTGCATCCTACGATGCACTCATGGTAATGGCGCAGTTAATCGAACAGAAAAATGGATTTTTGTCGAATGGACCAGGACTACAGCAAGATTTCTATACTCTCTGTAATCAGTCGACCGGAACAACCGGGCCGATTACTTTAGATGTTTCGGGAGATCGATCCAGTGGTGTTTTCAATTATTGGGGACTCGGCCTTGACAGCAGTGGATACTATTGGACGAATTTTGGCCAAAGTCAATAAAAACGTCCGGCTCAAATTTTCCATTCATCGACAGCTTCGACAGCGTAGTGCGACGGGGAGTTATTGACTACCCATTTTATTTGCTTATGCTTATACTGTTAGGCTTCGATTGTCGCTTGGGAATACGGGTCATTTGAATGGGCAGAAAATATTTACTAAGAGACGCTTTCTCATCTCGTCGGATAAATATCCGGTGCCGGGCAAACTGGAGAATTAAATTACCGGCGATGTCAACCACTGACGCATTGACTCAAAACAACTACTCCCTATTTGCTGAAATATTAAAATGATTACTTTGAGGTCACTATTCAAACGCA
>CAYWDY010000267.1:0-1387 GCA_964455985.1 uncultured Flavobacteriales bacterium | reverse complement strand
TCTTTCATTTCTCTTGACTGGACTTCTCACTACCACTCATGCACAATGGTCAACAGGATCGTTACAAAGTCCACGTTATGGCATGGCCGCTGCTACTGTTGGCAGCAAGGCTTTTTTCGCCGGAGGCATCGGCATGATCAGTATTCCTCCTGCCGTGTATGACATGTACGATGCTACGAACGGTACCTGGACTTCAGGGAGCATCTCCACCGGCCGCTTCAACTTGGCAGGAGCTAGCACAGGGAATTGGGCTTTATTTGCCGGAGGCGAAAACGATTGGATACTTTCGGTAATTGATCGCGTTGATTATTACAACGGCACTATCAATCAGTGGAGCAGTTCCTTCTCCCTCTCAGCCCCGCGTTGCTGTTTGGCCGGCGCAGGCGCGGGCAACCTGATCGTATTTGCCGGAGGAGAAGATCCGTTCAACGCCTTGTATAGCTCGAAAGTGGATATTTTCGATACCGCTACCCAGCAATGGACGAGTTCTTCGCTATCCGTTCCACGTTCGCGACTGGCAGGGGCTGCGGCAGGCAATAAGATCGTTTTCGCCGGCGGAGAAGACGGTACGACTAAATACAATACCGTTGATATCTACGACATCACTTCCGGTACTTGGAGCACATCTGCGTTGTCTGAAGCGCGAAGCGGTGCCGCCGCTGTCGGTTATGGAAACCGCATCTATATTGCCGGTGGGCTGAATGCCAACGGACAGGTTTCTGATCGCGTAGATATCTATGATATCACCACTGGCACATGGAGTGTATCAAGCCTGTCCCAAGGCCGTAAATTCCTCTCCGCCGGAACTGCTGCCAACTATGTCGTATTTGCCGGAGGTACCGATGCGAACGTCGCTGCCGCTTACACTACTGTAGACTTGTTTGACGTGGAGCGTTACGAATATGTCCACTGACCGGTATCTTTGCACCTCCACCTCTGCAGGCAATCAGTTCATCATCGCAGGCGGAGTAAACACTGCAGGCATGGTGCTAACCAGCGCTGAGATTTATACCGTATCGAATACCGGTCTTTCTCTTGTCCCTTCGCGTAATCCGATTTCGGTTTACCCCAATCCGTCAAGCACCGGAATGTTTCGGATCTCCGGCTATGAGTCATTACATCAAATGGATCTCTATGATTGGACTGGAAGAAAAATCAAATCATTCGGCTCGACCGCCGAAGTGGATTTACGTGAAATGCCAGAAGGCATCTATCTATTAAATGCATTTTTGAAAGACGGCTCGACGGAAGTCTTGCGCCTGGTGAGATAACCTCCTGTGAAATAAGGGTTGAATGATTCCGCTTCGCTTATGTAATGCCCCCTGAAATCTGGCCAATTAGCAAAAACGCATCGCCCTTCCCAAAATTTCAGTGACAAATTCATCCA